>NZ_JBWKZF010000001.1:0-282342 GCF_059424195.1 Caulobacter sp. GW456-12-1-14-TSB4 | reverse complement strand
GGCCCCCCCGCCGGCGGCTCGACGCCGCCTCCCGAGCCCGCTTCGCGCGCTCTCCTGTACAGGCTTCATTGTCATGAGCGCCCGCATGCGGGCGCGCACGGCTTGGGGCTCCGCCCCCGGCGCGCTTCGGACCGGCTTCCGCCCAGCTTCGGACCCTTTGGGTCCTGCAGCCGGGTCCCCGCGAAGCCGGCCACTCCGCTTGCACCCCCAGCTCTCGCCGAGGGGCGCCGGTTGCAGACGCGCTTTGCGTCCGCAACCGACCACCCGAGGAGAATATTCCTATGACCGAGCAAGAGCATGTCGAAGCCATCGCCAAGCTGAACGACCAGCACCGCGCCCTGCCGGGGGTGGGCTGGGTGTTGACGCCCGGCGTCCAGGGCCTGGGGGGCCTCGCCGTGGCGCAGGCGGTGAACGCCGTGAAAACCTTCAGCGCCTTTGGCGAAGACAACGATCCCCATGGCGAGCGCGACTTCGGCGCTTTCGAGATCGACCGGCAGCGTCTGTTCTGGAAGATCGACTATTACGACCTCAACCTCGCCATGGCCTCACCCGACCCGGCCGATCCGGCCGTGACCCGGCGTGTCCTGACGCTGATGCTGGCCGAGGAGTACTAGAACTCCGCGTTGGGCCGGGCGCGAGGCGTCCGGCCCTATGCCGTTGGCCAAGTCGCCTCGGGATCGCGCCGCCGCTCAAGGCGGCGGCGCGATCCCGAGAACGGCGGCCGCCACGAAACCTTGGGCGCGATCCAAATCTTGGCGGCGGAACCATGCCGTCGTCCGTCGCTTATCAAGGGCCTCAGCCGGCGACGGCATATCCTGGAGTCCGCCAATGTCCATTCTCGCTTGGATCGTCCTTGGCCTCGTGGCCGGCTTCATCGCCAGCAAGCTGGTCAATCGCAGCGGCGGCAGCCTCGTTCTCGACCTCGTCCTGGGCATCGTCGGCGCCCTGGTCGGCGGCTTCCTGTTCAACCAGTTCGGCAGCGCCGGGGTCACCGGCTTCAACCTCTACAGCTTGCTCGTCGCCACCATCGGCGCCGTTGTCGTCCTCTTCATCTACCATCTCGTCGCCGGCCGCCGCGCGCTCTAGGCGCGCCCAGCGTATCCACGCAAAAGGCCCCCGGGGAGTCCCCGGGGGGCCTTTTTGCTTTCGCCGCGCACTTGGCGCGCGGCAAAGGGGCAGTCGAACCCCAAGGCCTTCAACCATTGATCGACATCGAGCCAGCAGCGTGTCGTGGCCGCGAGATCGCCGCTTGCGAACACGATCCGCGTTTCGTCCAAGATCGCGCAGCCTTCGGGTGGTCTCGCACGGGCGCGCCAGACGATGAGAAGATCGCGAACGCTGTCAGCTCCAGATCGGCAAACTTGAAGTCATGCCAAACCGGGGCAGGTCAGGGCAGGGCGCGCCTCGGTCGCGCCGAGCGCCGTTGGGGCCGACTGCCAGGTTCGTTATCGCGCCCCTGTCGCGACGGGGTCGATCGTCTTGCCGAGGACGGTTGACAGCACCCGGCGAGCATTGGCGGCGCAGTCCAGATCGTCGGGCTTGTCTTCGATGCCGGCGATCAGCGCCACCAACTGCGCTTTGCTCTCGGCCAGGCGCGTTTGGAGCGCCTCGATATCCGCGACGCGGCCGCGCAAGGCCGTAATGAGCGCATCATGCTTCCAGTCGGCTAGATCGGACGGAAGCAGCGTGCGGATTTCGTCGAGGCTGAAGCCGGCCCTCTGCGCCGTGGCGATGAGGTCGAGGACGAGCACGGCGTTGTTCGGATAGGCGCGATAGCCGTTGGCGCGGCGCTCGACCGTCGTGAGCAGGCCCTCCCGTTCATAGAACCGGATGCGCGAATGGGTGAGGCCCGTGCGCTTGGCCAGATCGCCGATGTTCATCATCCGGGGTCCGCATAGTCTGTTGACCCTAAACCTAACTTAAAGGTTAGGGCGTGGTCCATGGTTTTCGTGGAGCCGCCCATGTCCCTGTTTTCGCCGCTTACGCTGCCCAACGGCGCCGTGATCCCCAACCGTATCGCCAAGGCGGCGATGGAGGAGAACATGGCCGATGGCGACCACTTGCCGTCCACGGCGCTGATCGACCTTTACCGGGCCTGGGCCGCAGGGAAGGCGGGGCTCATCATCACCGGCAACGTGATGGTCGATGCGCGCGCCATGACCGGGCCCGCCGGCGTGGTGCTGGAGAACGACCGTCACCTGGACCGCTTCAAGGACTGGGCCACGGTGGCGCGATCGGGCGGCGGCCAGGTGTGGATGCAGATCAATCATCCCGGTCGCCAGATGCCCGCGGCGCTGGGCCAGGAAACCCTGGCCCCTTCGGCCATCCGCCTGGACCTGGGCGCCCAGTCCAAGGTCTTTCCCATGCCGCGCGAGATGTCGGCCTCCGACATCGCCGAAGTCGAGCGGCGGTTCGTGACGACGGCTGCGCTGGCCGAACGCGCCGGCTTCACGGGCGTGGAGATCCACGCCGCGCACGGCTACCTACTGAGCCAGTTCCTTTCGCCCCTGGCCAACCATCGCAGGGACCGCTGGGGCGGCAGCCTGGAAAACCGCGCGCGCCTGCTGCTGGACATCGTACGCGGGGTGCGGGCGGCGGTGACGCCGCGCTTCGCCGTGGCGGTCAAGCTCAACTCGGCCGACTTCCAGCGCGGCGGCTTCTCGCCCGAGGATGCCCGCGCCGTGGTCGCGATGCTCAATGGGCTGGGCGTCGACCTGGTCGAGCTGTCGGGCGGCAGCTACGAGGCGCCGGCGATGATGGGCTCGTCGCGCGACGAGCGGACCCTGGCCCGCGAGGCCTACTTCCTGGAGTTCGCCGAAGAGATCGGCAAGATCGCGACCATGCCGTTGATGGTCACGGGCGGCATCAAGCGGCGTGAGGTGGCTCAAAAGGTCGTCGAGAGCGGTGTGGCCATGGCTGGCATCGCCACGGCGCTGGCCATCGCGCCGGACCTTCCCAACCTGTGGCGACAAGGCAAGGCCGTCGCGCCCAGCCTGCGGCCCATCACCTGGAAGAACAAGCCCATCGCCTCTTCGGCGCACATGGCCGCCGTCCGCTACCAGCTCGTGCGCTTGAGCCGTCGGCGGCGCACCGCCCCCAACGTCTCGCCCGTCTGGGCCCTGATCACCGCGCAGCTCCAGGCCAGGAGGAGCGCTCGCCAGTATCGTCGCTGGATGGCGCAACGCCCGGCGACGGCCTGATCGCCGCCCTCTCGGCGCGGTGCCGCATCGGCCCGTCGCTCTTGGTCCACCGTCAAAAGGTTTCGTACATGGTTGAGCAATTCGTGGACGTCGAGTTCGGCGGCCAAAAGGTCCTGGTCCCCAAGGGCGGATACTACGACCGCTTCGGTTCCAATCCCGACCTGGACGTGGTGGCGCGCGATCCAGCCGCCGGCAACATCGACTTCTTCCGGCGGTTTCCCAAGCAGAAGGTCGCCTCGCGGGTCGGCCCCGTCTGGGCGCCGAACTTCTACTACCGCAGCAGTTCCGTGCAGCTTTTGATGACCGCGCCAGCCGACCGGCTGGCGGCGGCCCTGCCTGCGCCGCTCGAGCCACTGAGGCCCTTGCCGGGCAAGGGCCTGGTGGCGCTGACCTTCTTCTCCTACGCCGTCTGCGACAACGACCCCTATGACGAGGTCTCCATCGCCGTCGTCGTGCGCCGGCCTGGCGCCAAGGGCTCGCACGTCGGCCAGCTCCTGGGCGACATCCGGCGGCGCAATTTCTTCGCCCATGTCCTGGCCCTGCCGGTCACAACCGAGATCGCCCGCGTGCGCGGCGTCCAAGGCTATCAGTTGCCCAAGTGGCTGACGCCGATCAGCGTGGAAATCGGCGATGAGGTCAGAGCCAGCATCGCCGCCACCGACGGCTCGCCCGACCTGGTGCTGCGCGCGCCCGCGCCGACCTTTCGCGAGGCGCCGTCTCAGTCGCGTCTGGGCGCCAACACCATGATCCATCAGGTCGACGGCCGCTGGAACCAGACGGTCGTGCAGTCCAACACCTTGTCCTATTCCCAGGAGCTTTTGCCCAAGGGCGTGACCCTCACGCGCAACGGGGGGCCGATGAGCGATCTCCTCAACGGCCTGGGCGCCAGGTCCATACTCCGCTTGGACGTGGTCCGGGACGCGCAGCTGGTGCTCAACATGCCAACGCCATTGAGCGGGCTAGGCGTCAGCTCGTCATGAACTCGCTTAGGCTCCAAGCTCTGTAACGGCTACCGCGCGCCGAGGGAGACGCGGTTTACGGTGCAGGTCAAAACCCCGCGGCGCTCAAGTGTCTTGGACCGCGGGATGCGCCTCCATCCGGAAGAGCCTGCTGACGGCGTAGCGTTGATGGCGGCGTGAAGACTCGCACGACATGACCAGTGCGTTGGGAGCTTGCCTGAGGCGACGACCAAGGGCGGGGCGCGGCGTCTTCGCAAAGCGAGCGTTGCAGCCGCATACGACCGTGCGCAGAGGTCGGATCACCTCGATTCCAAAGATTTTTCAGCGCGGAACTGCTCATGGCAGCCGCCATTACCCCTACTCGATAAACTCCGTTCAGGGCTGGAAAATGGGCATTCTTGTCAGTCGTGCGACGTCGCTGGCGGCGTGCCTCCTGTCGACGATTTGCCTGAGCGCTTGCGCAACGGGCCAGGGCAGTTTCGTGGCCGGTTCCGGGGGCGGCTCGGACAACGGCGAGGCCTTTGCCGAAGACGATGGTTTCTACGCCGACACCGCTTTTGAGCGTGACGCTCCGGGCCTTCTGGCCGCCAGCGGCAATGTGCTCCTGGCTGGCGGCCGCAACCTGACGCCACCGACCTTGAATGCCGGCGGCGCCTCGGGCGCCGGTCCGCTTTTGAGCACCGGTCCGGCCAGCGCCGGCGTCGACGCCAATGTCAGTCTTTTGAATGGCGCGAACGCTTCGGCGGGGCTGACGACGGGCCTGGCGTCCGTCAACGTCAACGCGGCCTTGGGTGGCCCGCTGCTGGCCTTGAACGGCTCGCGCGCGGCCTTGCTTGGCGCCAGCGCCGTTGGCCCAAATGTCCTTGGCGTTACGCCGAACCTTTCGGTGGGCGTGGGCGCGGCGGTGAACCCGGCCACGGCCGCCACTCAGTCCTTGATCAACGCCACGGTCGGGGCCACCACGCCAAACGGTCCGATCAACGTGCCTGGCGGCGGCCCACTCCTGCCTCCCGTACTCGGCGTGCCCGGCACGACGCCGCTGCAGACCCTGCTGCCCCTGCTGCCCACCGCCCCAAAGCCGCCGGTCCTGCCGGGCCTCCTGGGCAACTGAGAAAGAAGACATGCGCGCCACTTCCCTGTTGATGGCCACGGTGGCGATGCTCGCCCTGCCGCTGGCGGTCCATGCCCAGACCAGCACGACCCGCGTGGTCCCGCAGAACCGGCCCGACCAGAACCCTCGCGTCACCCGAGCCCGCCCGGCGCCGGGACCCAAGGTCCCGCGCGGCCGGGTGCGCTCGACGCCCGTCGCGCCGTTCGTCCTGCGGGAAGTGCGGCTGGAAGGCTCGACCTTGCCGCCGGCCGTCATCGAAGCGGCCTGGCGACCGTTCGTCGGCAAGACCGTCGACACCCGCGATCTCGTCAAGATCACCAACGCCCTGGCCGCCGCCTACGAGCAGCGCGGCTATGCGATCTACACGGTCGTCGCGCCGGAACAGGTGTTCTCGGACGGCGTCCTGCACCTGCGCGCCCTGGAGGGCTACATCGCCGAGACGGTCGTCGAAGCCCCCAACGCCAAGAGCCGCGCGCAGGCCGACCGCTACCTGGCCCGCCTCAAGGCGGATCGGCCGCTCCACCGCGCCACGCTCGAACGCTACATCTCGCTGATCCGCGATCTGCCGGGCATGAGCAACGAGATCGCGTTGGAGAACGGCGTCGGCGACGACGGCGTGCGACTGAAGCTGAAGCTGACGCCCAAGCCCGTGCAAGTGGGTTTGTCGGTGAACAATCGAGGGACGGCTTATCTGGGACGCACCCAGGTGCAGGCCGATCTCTATCTCAACAGCCTGGTGCGGTCCGGCGACCAGACACGCTTTTCGGTGGCCGTCCCGACCGATATCGACCGTTTCCAGTCCTATTCGCTTTCGCATACCACGCCGCTTGGATCCGATGGCCTGACCCTGGGCGTCAACGCCGGCTACCTGAAGACCAAGCCCAAGGTCGGCGGGCTCATCGGCCACGCCAAGTCCGGCGGCGTCCAGCTGTCCTATCCCCTGCGTCGTGGCTACGAGCGCGACACCTACGTCAACATCTCCGTGGACGGGATCGACAGCGACAACGCGTTCCTGGGCTACACCTTCGCCAACGACAAGACCCGCGCGGCGCGCCTGGCGCTGTCGACCAGCGCCCAGACCGACCGGCGGCTGTGGTACGTTAGCGCCACGGTCAGCCAGGGCATCGACGGCCTGGGCGCCCAGACCGATCCGCTGCTGGCCAAGCTGGATTTCCGCAAGCTCAACGTTCGCGGCGGCGCGGCCTTCAGCCTGGGCAAGCAGGGCGCGTTGCGCCTCAACGCCGCCGGCCAGACCACCGCAACTCGCCTGCCCGGCACCGAGCAGTTCGCCATCGGCGGCGATGAGTTTGGCCGTGGCTATGAGGCCTCGGTCATCGCCGGCGACCAAGGCGTCGCCGGGTCGGCCGAACTGGCCTTCGTCCCGGCCAAGGCGCCCAAGGGCTTCGCCGGTTCTGAAGCCTACACCTTCATCGACGGCGGCAAGGTCTGGTACAGGGGCCGCTTCGGCTATGCCGGATCCCATGCCGACCTGCGCTCGGCCGGCGCGGGCGTGCGGGTGCGGGTGCGCGACAAGGCCATCGTCCAGGTCGAGGCCGCCAAGGCGCTTTCCAACGACATCGCCTTCCTCGACGGCCGTCCCTGGCGCGGCGTGGTTTCGCTCAAGACCGTCTGGTAGCCATTTACCCTCACACCGCGATCGAGCGCCTGGCCATCGGCCGGGCGCTTTTCCATATCGGCGAGGCCGCCACGGCCATCGCCAAAAGGAAAAAGCCGCTCGTTGACGAGCGGCCTGTCGAAGTCTGCGCAGGGCATTGAGAGGGCTTTGCGGGAAGGAAAGGGCGCGGCTTGGCCGCGCCCCTGCCGTGGCCTAACGCGGCGTCGAGGACGACGAGTTTTGCTGGCTGCCGCTGTTGGAGCGGTTGGTCATCGACGAGCGGCCCGCGCTGCGGTCGCTCGACGACCGGGCCGAGTTGTTGTGGCTCTCGCCGCTGGCGCTCTGGCGCTGAACGCCCCCGATCGTGGTGGCGTCGGTGCTGATCGGCACGCCGATGTGCAGGCCGCTGGACGAGGCGTCAGAGCTGTTGTTCGCGGCCGCGTTGGCGCCCGAGTTACCGCCGGCGTTGTTGCTGTTCGAAGCGTTGTTGCTCGCGGTGTCCTTGTACGTGCCGATCTGCGGATCGGCGTGGATACCGCCCAGCGTGGTGTCGCGCAGGTTGGTGTTGTTTTCGCGCCAGCTGTCACCGGTCTTGGTGGTCTCGCGGTTCTGGACGTTGTTGCGCCAGGCGTCGCTCGACTTGGCGCTTTGCGAGTTGTTGGTCGCGCTGTTTTGCTGGGCGGTGCTGGAGCCGCCGCGGCCCAGCAGGTTCGAGCCATTGCCGCTGCTGATTTGAGCGAAGGCGGGCGCGGCGATCAAGGTCAGCGCGGCCGCGCCGGTCAGAAGGTAATTACGCACTGAGATTCTCCTGGATTGAATAAGGCGGGTGTCGATTGGCATCGACAGAAAACAAACTCAGCGCCGTCTCAAAGGTTTCTGCCAGATCAATAATCTGTCATCATTTTTCTAATTTATTTCGGCCAACACTACATTAACGTCGTTAATTCGACATTCTGGTCGAATGTTATACTTTGCTGTGTACGTTGGAATATTCAATTTGGATCTCGTCAAATGAGATTATTTCGCTGCGCAGATCGAACGGAGTTCTTCGTAAAGGGTTGATGATCCAGTGCGTCGCCAAGGCGCCTTGCCGCTCGGACCCATGTTGCTCCCAAACCGCATCCCCACCGCGTCCTGCGCGGATGATCCGAGCGTCTGGATCGCCAGCATCGCCAAGACCGGCGACCGCTCGGCTTTCGCCAAGCTCTTTCGCCGGTTCGCGCCCAAGCTGAAGAGCTATTTCCTGCGCAATGGCTTCGAGGACGGCGAGGCCGAGGACCTCAGCCAGGAGACCCTCCTTCGGGTCTGGCGCTGCGCCGACCAGTTCGATCCAGCCAAGTGCGAGCCCTGGGGCTGGATCTACGCGATCGCCCGCAACCTGCGGATTGACCGCTATCGCAAGGCCGCGCGGCAATCTGGCCTTACGACCCAGCCGTCCTCGCCGCCGGTCGATCCCGAAGAGCAGATCCTTAGCGCCGACGACGCCCGACGCCTGCACGGTGCGCTAAACAGCCTTCCTGACGACCAAATCGCCGTCGTCAGGCTGGCCTATTACGCCGACAGTCCCCATTCTGAGATTGCCCGGCGACTGAATCTCCCCTTGGGGACGGTGAAGTCGCGACTGCGCCGAGCGGCGGCGCGCTTGAGGGCGACGCTCAGTGAGTAAGCTTTGCAGAGTCATCCTTCCCCGGACCTGATCGAACGCTTCGCGGCCGGGCAGCTTTCGCTCGCGCCGTCCCTGGTGGTCGAGAGCCATATCGAAGCCTGTCCAGGCTGCGCGGCCGGGGTCGCGCGGCTCGAGGCCGCGCATGGCCGCGCGCTGGCGGATCTTCCCGACGCGCCCCTGCGCGCGGACGCGCTGGACCGGGCCCTCGCCGCCCTGGGGACGCCGACGCCCCCCACGGCGATGGTCGGCGACACACCCCTTCCCACCGCGATCATCCGCCAGGGATTGCGCCCCCGACGCTTTATCGCAGCCGATTACTGGGTCGCGCCCGTCCGTCGGGCGCGACGAGACACCTGGCGGGCCTATGTCCTGCGCGCACCCGCCGGAACCGCGATCCCGGCTCACCGTCATCTTGGCCAGGAGTATTTCCAGGTATTGATGGGCTCGGTCGTGGACGGGGGCCTGCATCGCACCGGCGATTTCGTCGGCGGGGAGAAGGGCGCCGACCACGCCTTGCGCGTCACCGACGATGGCCCGTGCGCGTGCCTGATCGCCGTGGAACACGGCGCCCGATGGCGCGGCGCGATGCGGCTGCTATCGCCGCTTCTTGGCGTGTGACCCTGCCGTCGCGCCATGCGAGGCTGCGTCCGCTCTCCATGGGATCAGCGCGCCGCCCTGGCCGTTAGGAGCCGAGAGGAGTTCCGATGGCCGCCAACAAGCTCAGCAAGTACCGGGAGATGCGTGACTTCTCGCGGACGGCCGAGCCCGCGGGCAACGACAAGGTCGTGCCGTCCAAGGCCTTGCGCTTCGTGATCCAGAAGCACGCGGCTTCGCACCTGCATTTCGACCTGCGGCTCGAATATCACGGGACGTTCAAGTCCTGGGCGGTGCCGAAGGGGCCGTCTCTCGATCCGGCGGACCGCCGCCTGGCCATGGAGGTCGAGGATCACCCGCTCGACTACGGAGACTTCGAAGGCACGATTCCCAAGGGCCAATATGGCGGTGGCACGGTGATGCTCTGGGATCGCGGCTATTGGGCGCCCGAGAAGGGTTTCGAGAAGATCGGCGCCGCCTTGGCCAAGGGCGAACTGAAGTTCGTCATGGAAGGTGGTCGCATGCATGGCTCGTGGGTGCTGGTGCGCACCAAGCGCGACAGCAAGGGGCGGGCCAGTTGGATGATGATCAAGCACCGCGACGAGGGCGCGGAGCCTGGCAATCCGAACGGCCCGACCGATGACGACCGCTCGATCGCCTCGGGACGAACCATGGTCGAGATCGCCAACGGCAAGGGCAAGGCCGCCACGCCGTTCATGACCGGCGCCGGGGCGGACGCGGGCGCGGTCTGGCAGTCCAACCGCGACGACGGCGCGCCGGCCGGGCGCCTCAAGCCGGTCAAGGCCACGCCCGCGTCCAAGGCCAAGACGGTCCAGGTCCTGCCCGAATTCGTCGAGCCGCAACTGACCAAGCCGATGGAAAAGCCGCCCGCGGGTCCAGGCTGGGCGCACGAGATCAAGTTTGACGGCTATCGCATGCAACTGCGCACCCAGGGCGGCAAGGCGGCGCTGCGGACCCGCAAGGGCCTGGACTGGTCGGCGAAGTTCCCGGAGATCACCGCGGCCGGCGCCAAGCTGGGCGACGGCATCGTCGATGGCGAGGTGGTCGCCCTGGACGAGACGGGCGCGCCCGATTTCGCCGCCCTGCAGGCCGCGATCTCGTCGGGCGACACCGCGTCGCTGGTGTTCTTCGTGTTCGATCAGCTGTTCGACGGCCTGGAGGACCTGCGCGACCTGCCGTTGGCCCAACGCAAGGACCGGCTCGCGCCGCACCTCCAGGGCGCCGGTCCGAACCTGCGCTATGTCGACCATTTCATCACCGCCGGCGACGCGGTGTTGCTGTCGGCTTGCCGCATGGACCTGGAAGGCATCATCTCCAAGCGGCTCGATGCCCCGTACCGCTCGGGCCGCGGGGAAACCTGGACCAAATCCAAGTGCAGGGTCGGCCATGAGGTGGTGATCGGCGGCTACACCACGACCAATGGCGCGTTCCGGTCCCTGATCGCCGGGGTGCATCGCGACGGCAAGCTCTTCCACATCGGCCGGATCGGCACGGGATTTGGACGGGACAAGGTCGCGGCGATCCTGCCTCGCCTGAAGGCGCTGGAGGTCGCCAAGTCTCCTTTCGAGGGCAAGGAGGGGCCAAGCCGCGCGGGACGCCTTGGCGAGGCCCATTGGGTCAAGCCCAAGCTCGTCGCCGAGATCGAGTACGAGGGCTTCACCGCCGACGGCCAGTTGCGCCAAGCTGCCTTCAAGGGCCTGCGCGAAGACAAGCCCGCCCGTGAAGTCGACACGGTCGAGCCGGCGCCGGCCGACACGCCCCTGGTCGAGCCCAAGGCGCAGAAGGCCAAGCCCGCGCCCGTGGCCGCGGTGACGGTCAAGGCGGCCACGGTCAGCCCGCGCGGCTCGGCGGTGGTCCTGGGCCAGACGATCTCCAACGCCGGCAAGACCCTGTGGCCGCACGCCCATGACGGGACCCCCGTCACCAAGCTTGAGCTGGCGCAATACTACGCGGCGGTCGGGCCGTGGATGATCGACCACGTGCGCGGTCGGCCCTGCTCGATGATCCGCATGCCCGACGGCATCGACGGCAAGCAGAACTTCTTCCAGCGCCATACCAGCGCCGGTCAGTCGGCCCTGATCACCGAAGTCGAGGTCTGGGGCGATCGCAAGCCCTACCTGCAGTTCGACAGCGTCGAGGCCCTGGTGGCCGCAGCCCAGGTCGGCGCCCTGGAGCTGCATCCCTGGAACAGCGAGCCGTTCCTGCCCGAACAGCCGGGGCGCTTGGTCTTCGACCTCGACCCCGCGCCCGACGTGCCCTTCGACTGGGTGATCGAGGGCGCGCGCGAGGTTCGTGACCGACTGGCCGACCTGGGGCTGGTGTCCTTCTGCAAGACCACGGGCGGCAAGGGCCTGCACGTGGTGACGCCGCTGTCGGCCGAAGGGCTCAACTGGGACATCGCCAAGGCCTTCGCGCGCGACGTCTGCAAGGCGATGGCGGCCGATGATCCCGATCGCTACCTGATCGTCATGGCCAAGGCCAAGCGGGGCGGAAAGATCTTCCTGGACTATCTGCGCAACGACCGGATGGCCACGGCCGTCGCGCCCCTGTCGCCGCGCGGCCGTCCAGGGGCGCCGGTGTCGATGCCGCTGTCCTGGACGCAGGTCAAGAAGGGCCTGGATCCCGCCAAGTACACGGTCCGAACCGCGCCGGCGCTGGTGTCCAAGCTGACGGCCTGGGAAGACTACTGCGACGGCGAACGTCCGCTTGAGGCGGCGATCCGGCGGCTGGGCAAGGTCTAGCGCTAGCGCTTGCCCTCGGCCGGATCGGCGGCGGGCCCAAGGCGCGCCTCACTCGCCGAGACCGGCAGCTCGGGGTCGGGTTCGCTGGCCGCGTCCGCCGTGTCCCAGCTCGCCGTGGCCTCGGCCAGGGCGCGCATCAGGCGGTGGAAGATCATCCGCGCCTGACCCTGGGCCTGCGTCGCCGGGTACTGGCTGAGGTTGACCGAGACAGGCACGGTGAAACTGTTGGGATGATCGGCGGGCAGCACCCTGAAGACGACCGTCTCATAGGCCGACTGGTCGGGGTGAAGATGGCCCGGCTCGACGTCGATGGTCTCGACGGTGATCTCTTCCTGCCGCATCGAAGCTCCTTGCGCGCGCGGGGTTGCGGGTCTGCGAACAGCAAAGCGCGAGGACCGTCAGGGTTTCTTGCCGGCCGTCGATTTGCGCGGCGCACGCCGACCTTATGCAACGGCGATGGGGGCAAGGCGCCGCCGCGCGCGCCTTGCCCAGGCCTTGCAGGATCGCGACGTCGCGAGCCGGATTTAAGCATCACACGCGGCTGGCGCGGCGAGACTAGCTTGCCTTCTTCTGCGGAACCTTGGCCTTGGCCGGAGCCTTGCTCGCGGGCTTGGCCTTGGCGGCCGGCTTGGCGGCGGCCTTGCCCGACACCGGCCCGCCCGGACCCTTGGCCCCCAGGCTGGCGCGCAGGGCCGCCATCAGGTCGACGACATTGGTGTCCTCCGGCTCGGCGACCTTGGCGACCTTGTGACCCTTTTGCTTGGCCTTGATCAGATCCTTCAGCGCCTCTTCGTAGCGATCGACGAACTGGCTGGGATCGAAGGGGCCTTCCTTCTGTTCGATGATCTTCTGGGCGATCGAGATCATGGCTTCGTCAGGCTTGGCGTCGCTGATCGCGCCGAAGACTTCGGCTTCATTGCGCACCTCCGCGTCGGTGCGCAGGGTGTAGGCCAGGATGCCCTTGCCGTGCGGCTCCAACGCCAACAGGCGCTCGCGGGTCGACATCACCACGCGGCCCAGGGCGATCTGGCCGGAGCGGGCCATGGACTCGCGGATCACCGCGAAGGCCTCCTGCGCCAGCTTGCCGTCGGGCGCGAGATAATAGGGATTGTCCCAGTAGCGCCGGTCGATGTCCTCGGCGGGGACGAAGCGCTCGATGTCGATGGTCTTGGTCGACTCCAGCTTGACGCTGTTGATCTCGTCCTGGGTCATCAGGATGTATTCGCCCTTCGACACCTCGTAGCCCTTGACCAGCTTCGAGCGCTCGATCGGGCCGGTGTCGGGATCGGTCGTCACCATCTTGATCCGGTTGTTGGTGTCCGGATTGATCAGGTTGAAGTGGACCTCGCCGCCGCTGTTGGTGGCGGTGTAGAGGGCCACCGGGCAGGTGACGAGCGAAAGGCGCAGGTGGCCTTGCCAAGTCGGGCGGTACGCCATGTCGTTGTTCCTTGCCGCCGGGCGGGTCCGGGGCGCTGGGACTCAACGACAAGGCCGGTGATTCGTTTCGGCTAGCCGCAGGGCGTGGTCTCGCCGGACTCCAGATCGATGCGGAAGCAGTGCTCGCCGCCGCCGTCCAGGTCACGGACAATGACCTTGATGGGCGCGTCGGCGTCCGGGGCGATGGCCAAGTCCTCGACATAGGCCACCGCGGCGGCCTCGAAGCTGGGTTCCCGCACGACGCGGGCGTGGTGGCGGCCGGCATGGTCGGCATAGACGCTGAAGCGGCGATCGTCGTTGGCGGCGGCGTGGGGCATGGGCGACTCCTGGTCCATCAACGCGCGAGGCCATGGAAGGATTCACAGGCGAGCCGCGGACGCGAAGGCGCCCCGGCCAAGGCCGGGGCGCGGTGTTCGCTCAAGCCGTGGACGGCGAGCGGGAGGCCGTGGGCCTCGGATGTTGGGGCGGCCTGGCGCCGGCGGCGCCAAGCCTGACCTATTTGAAGAGCGCGGCTTGGACGCGGCGGCGCGAGGCCTGGTCGGATCGCTTCGCAACGAAGGTGGCGCTCGGGACCGAATGTCGGCTGTCGCAGCGTTGCATGACCATCGTCAAACCTCCTGGCAAACCCTTCGCCCGGGCCTGGATCTCGAGCGAGACCTGTCCCGGACGCGTTGAAACTACGCATGAGGTGTGTGCAGCGTTCCGTCCGGCCGAGGGGCCGTCGGCCCTTGGGCAAGCCGATCGAACCGCCGGGCCGTGCGGGCTCCTGGGAAGACGCGATGTCGATCCGCCGCGATCGCGTGGCGCCGTTGGCCCGATCATGCGTTTGGCGATCACGCTGGACGACTGGATCGGCCAAGCTGACAAGGAGCCGAGATGACCGCGCCGATCCCCGTCCATCGCCTGGACCACGTGGCGATCAAGACCGCGCGCCTTGAGCAAAGCCGCGACTTCTATGTCCGGGTCATCGGCCTTTGCGTCGGTCCCCGCCCGGCCTTCGATTTTCCGGGCCTTTGGCTCTATGCGGGCGGACACGATCTGGTCCACCTGGTCGAAACCGCGCAGGACAAGGGCGGCAGCCAGACCTCCAGCCTCAACCATTTCGCGCTGCGCATCGCCGACTTCGACGCCGAGCGCGCCCGGCTCGACGCGCTGGGCGTCGCCTACGAGACCGAGGTCACGCCCGGCGGGGCGCTGAGACAGATCTATGTCACCGACCCCAACGGCGTGAGGGTCGAGCTGAATGCCCCGGGAGGCTGAACGCATGCGGATCGCCACCTTCAACATCAATGGCGTGGGCGCGCGTCTCCCGGCCCTGCTGGCCTGGCTGGAGCAAACCCAGCCCGACGTGGCCTGCCTGCAGGAGCTCAAGGCGCCTGACGCGCGCTTTCCGGTCGCGGAGCTCGAACGCGCCGGCTACGGCGCCATCTGGCACGGCCAGAGCGCCTGGAACGGCGTGGCCATCCTGGCGCGCGGCGCCGCGCCGAAGGAACGCCGGCGCGGCTTGCCAGGCGACGCGCAAGACCTCCACAGCCGCTATATCGAGGCCGAGATCGGCCAACTGGTGGTCGGCTGTCTCTATCTCCCCAACGGCAACCCCGCGCCCGGGCCCAAGTACGACTACAAGCTGCGCTGGCTCGAGCGCTTCGAGGCGCACGCGAGAGGGCTGCTGGACGAGCACCGTCCCGTGGTGCTGGCCGGCGACTACAACATCATTCCCACCGACCTGGACGTCTATGTCCCCGACCGCTGGCGCGAGGACGCGCTCTTTCGGCCCGAGGTCCGCGCCGCCTACGCCCGCCTGCTCGAGCAGGGCTGGATCGACGGCCTGCGCACGCGCCATCCCGGCGAGGTGATCTACACCTTCTGGGACTATCTGCGCCGAAGGTTCGACCGCAACGCCGGCCTGCGCATCGACCACCTGCTGCTGAGCCCGGACCTGGCCCCGCGCCTGAAGACGGCCGACGTCGACCGGTTCGCCCGGGCGGGCGAGCGGCCCAGCGACCACGCCCCGACCTGGATCGAGCTGGAGGACCGGTGATGAGCGACCTGACCCGCCTGGATCATCGCCTCGACGTCCAGGCTCTGACCTGCCGCGCCGTCATCGAGACTCCCAAGGGCCGGCGCGGCAAGCTGGCCTACGATCCGCAAAGCGGCGCGTTCGAGCTCAAGCGGATGCTGCCGGACGGCATGAGCTTTCCGCTCGACTTCGGCTTCGTGCCCGGCACGCGCGGCCAGGACGGAGACCCGCTCGACATCCTTGTTCTGGGCGACGAACCCTCGGCGCCAGGGACCTTGCTCGCGGTGCGCCTGATCGGCTTGATCGAGGCCGAGCAGTCCGAGGACGGCCTGACCTTGCGCAACGATCGGATCCTGGCGGTGGCGGCCGTCTCGCATCTGTTCGCCAAGGTGCAGGCGACAGGCGACCTCGACCCGGCGTTTCTCAAGAACCTGACGGCCTTCTGGGAAAACTACGACGCCCTGCGCGGCGTCGCCTTCACGGTCCTGGCCGTTCGCGACGGGGCCGCCGCGGCCCGCGTGATCGCCGGCTAGGACATCTTCAAGGACCCGGGGCGGGCCCTTTCGCGTTCGATCCGCATGGAAACCTTCCGCGTGCTGATCGGTCCCGACACCGGCGAGGCCAGTGTCCTCCAGCTCTGCGCCCGCGCCGTTGTCCTCTTCCTGTTCGGCGTGGTCTGCATCCGCATCGCCGGCCGGCGCACCTTCTCCCAGATCACGCCGCTCGACATCTTCGTGGCCATCATCGTCGGCTCCAACATCAGCCGCGCCATGACCGGAAAGGCCCCGTTCTTCGGCGGCCTGGCCGCTACCCTCGTGGTCGTCGTGCTCCATCGCCTGATCGCCATGGCGACCTTGCGCTGGGGCATGCTGGCGCGGCTGTTCAAGGGGCGGCCGGTCATCCTGGTTCGTGACGGGGTTGCCGACCCCGCCGCCATGCGTCGCCACGCCATCAGCAAGGCCGACCTGGAGGAAGGCCTTCGCATGGAGCAGGTCGAGACGGTGGACGAGGTGAGGCTGGCCACGCTCGAGGCCGGCGGCAAGATCAGCGTCGTGCGCAAGGGCACGGGCGCGGCTTGAGCCGCGAGCGCGGCTCCGCCGCAAGCTAGCGCCGGCCGCTAGGTGGCGCGCGGAACAGTTTGGCCGGTCGGGGATTCGCTTTTCCATGGAGGAGACGCGCTGATGTCCAAACGCGAACTGATCGAACCCACCCCTGGCGACAAGCGCTTCGTGCGCCGCGACGACCAGGGCCATTTCAAGGATGAGGTCGATGTCGGCAAGTCGCTGGCCGCCGACCAACGCCGGCACGCCGAGCATGACGCCGGCCGCGGCCAAGGCGACAAGGGCGATCGCCAAAAGGGCTAGGGCCCGCGGGGCTTTGGCCTGGCGGGCGTCGCTGGCCAATGGCGGCCCTCGGGCGGCGGTGGCCCAGCGAACGAGTCATCGCGCTCCGGCGTAGGCGTGGCGTGCGTCGATACGCCTCGGTACCGGTTCGGACGGCCATGCCTATCTGAGTCTGTATGGCCATCAACGCCAAAACCACGCCGCCTTCGGACGCCGTCGCCGAGCCGTCGGCCGCCCAGATTCTTCAGTTCGAGATCGCCGCTCGGCGCGCGCGCTTCGAAGCCTATGCGACCGCCTCCAGCCGGGTGGCGCGCTACGAGTTCCTCTTTCCCGACGGCGCCACGGTCGCGGCGATCGGCGCCTCAGGAACCGCCCGCGACGCCCGCGACCAGCTTCAGCTCGCCATCGCCCTGACCGGGGGATCGATCGGCAAGTTTCCGGGCGGCCTGGTCGCTCGCGTGCCCCTGGCGGCCGTCGAGCGGTTCGAGGCCCTGGCCGGCCCCCTGATCGCCGACTTCCTGACGGCGTTCGCGCGCGAGCCTTGAGAACGCCGGCAGGGTCGATTTTCGACGGTGACGTTTGAGCAGCGCTGCTAAGCTCGCGCCATGGACGTCGCCTTCACCTTCGTTTGCCTCGCCGCCAACCAAGTCGCGGTGCACCGCGAACTTTCGACGCTGCCGCCGGACCAATGTCGCCAGCGGGCCTTCCAACTCCTTCGCGATCATGCCGCCGCCGCAACGGTCGAAATCTGGCGCGACGAGGCGGTCTGGGAAGTCATCGCCCGTGACGGGGTGCGCGCCATCCGGGCCGAACCGGCCGACCCGAACGCCCAGGCCGTCGCGGCGGCGGGCGTGGCCGAGAGCTCGCGGCCTGAGACCTGAGCGCAGTCCTGCTTGCCGCTCGGCTGGCGCATGGTCCGGCGACGTCAGCAGAAGTTGCGGCTGCGGCGCGCCCAGGCCAGGTCGCCCGCATCGCTGGACCTGGATTGTAGCTTGCCCAGCACCCCGCTGAGGTCGTGGAGCTGGTAGGCGACCAGATGGACCACATCGCCCTCGCGCTGAACCCGGGCGTCGACGCCGATCATGTGGGCCGACAGGGCGATTGCCCTCTGCTTTTCGTAGAGCGTCTTCCAGATGACGAGGTTGGCCACGCCGGTCTCGTCCTCGATGGTCATGAACATCACCCCCTTGGCCGTGCCGGGCATCTGGCGGACCAGGACTAGGCCCGCCGTCTTGACGAACCGGCCGTCCTTGGCGCTCGCCGCCGTCTTGCAGGGCGCGCGCCCCAACGCGGTGAGGTCCTCGCGCAGCAAGGCCAGCGGATGGCGGCGCAAGCTGAGGCCCAGGTGGCTGAAGTCCTCGATGATCTCGCGGCCTTCCGTCATCGGTTTCAGGGCTGGCGCCGGCTCGTTGAGCTCGGACGCGCCGGCATGGTCGAACAGCGGCAAGGCCGCATCGCGCAGCGCCTTGATGGCCCACGATGCCTGGCGGCGCTGCTGCTGCAGTTCGGGCCCGAAGGCGTCGGCCCGCGCCAGCGCGTCCAGCGCGCCGGTCCCGATCCCCGAGCGCCGCGCGACCTCGTCGATGGCCTGATAGGGATCCTCGCCGCGGGCCAGGATCAGTTGCGCCGCGTCGGTCTCCTTCAGCCCGCGCACGAGGCGCAAGCCCAGCCGCACGGCGAACCGGCCGGTGTCGCCAAGCGATTCGAGCGTGCAGTCCCAGCGCGAGGCGTTGACGCACACAGGGCGGAGCTCGACGCCGTGCTCCTTGGCGTCGCGGACGATCTCCTTGGGCTGGTAGAAGCCCATCGGTTGGCTGTTGAGCAGGGCCGCGCAGAAGATGTCGGGGTGGTGGCATTTGAGCCAGGACGAGGCGTAGGCCAAAAGCGCAAAGCTGGCGGCGTGGCTTTCCGGAAAGCCGTAACTGCCAAAGCCCTCCAACTGGGCGAAGGTCTGCAGGGCGAAGGCCTCGTCATAGCCGCGCGCCACCATGCCGCCGACCAGCTTGTCTCGAAAATGCGAGACGCCGCCGGTGAACTTGAAGGTCGCCATGGCCCGCCGCAATTGGTCCGCCTCGCCGGGCGTGAACCCCGCGCACTCGATCGCCACCCGCATGGCCTGCTCCTGGAAGAGCGGAACGCCCAGGGTCTTGCCCAGCACCTTCTCCAGCTCGGGCTTGGGGTAGCTGACCGCCTCCTTGCCTTCGCGGCGGCGAAGATAGGGGTGGACCATGTCGCCCTGGATCGGGCCAGGGCGGACGATGGCCACCTCGATGACCAGGTCGTAGAAGCTGCGGGGCTTCAGGCGCGGCAGCATCGCCATCTGGGCCCGGGACTCGATCTGGAAGACGCCCAGGGTGTCGGCCCGCCGGATCATCGCATAGGTGCGCGGATCCTCCGGCGGGATGGTGGCCAGGTCGAGGGCCACGTCCTTGTGCTGTTGCAAGAGGTCCAGGCCGCGCTTGAGGCAGGTCAGCATGCCCAGCGCCAGGCAGTCGACCTTCATGAACTTCAGCTCGTCGATGTCATCCTTGTCCCACTCGATGATCTGGCGGCCGTCCATGCGCGCCGGCTCGATGGGCACGAGCTCGTCGAGCCGGTCCTGGGTCAGGACGAAGCCGCCCGGATGCTGGCTGAAGTGGCGGGGCGTGTTGAGCAGTTGGCTGGCCAGCTCCAGGGTCAGGCGCAGGCGCCGGTCGGTCAGGTCCAGGCCGATCTCGCGGGCGTGCTTGTCCTCGATCTGCTCGCGCGAGAAGCTCCAGACCTGATTGCCCAGGGCCTCGGTCATGTCCTCGGGCAAGCCCAGGACCTTGCCCACGTCCTTGACCGCGCCACGTGGCCGAAACCGTTGGACGACCGCCACCAGCGCCGCGCGATGGCGGCCGTAGGTTTCGAAGACCCACTGCATCACCGTCTCGCGGCGACCGTGCTCGAAGTCGACATCGATGTCGGGCGGCTCGTTGCGCTCCTGGGACACGAAGCGCTCGAAGAGCAGGTCGTTGCGCTCGGGATCGATGCTGGTGATGCCGAGGACGTAGCAGACCGCCGAATTGGCGGCCGAGCCGCGGCCCTGGCAGAGAATGTCCTGGCTGCGAGCGAACTGGACGATCGAATTGACGGTCAGGAAGTAGGGCGCGTAGCCGAGCGCGCCGATCAGCTTCAACTCGTGGGCCAGCAGCCGGCGCACCTCCGGGGTCACCCCGTCCGGGAAACGGCGGGCCGCGCCCTCCCAGGTCAGGCGCTCGAGCGTTTCCTGGGCGGTGCGGCCCGCCTCCACCACCTCGTGCGGGTACTGGTAGGTCAGCTCGTCGAGGCTGAAGGTGCAGCGCGCGGCGATGGCGACCGAGGCGGCCAGGGCCTGGCGGTGCTTGGCCAGCAAGCGGTGCATCTCGGCCGGCGCCTTCAGGTACCGGTCGGCCTCGCGCTCGCGCCGGAAGCCCGCGTCGTCGATGGTGGTCTTCTCGCGGATGCAGGTGACGACGTCCTGCAGCAGACGCAGCGCCTTGTCGTGCATCAGGACGCGGTTGGTCGCCACCGGGACGACGCCGGCGGCCCAAGCCATGCGCTCCAGCGCGTAGAGCCGCAGCGCCTCGCCCGGTCGCCGCCGCAAGGTCAAGGCCAGGTGGGCGTCGGGCCCGAAGATCGCCGCCACCTTCTTCAGCTGCAGCGCGCAGGCCGCGTCGGCCTCCTTGGGGACCAGGATGGCGATCATTCCGTCGGCGTGGGCGGCCAGGTCCTCGAAGCCGAGGTCGCACGCGCCCTTGCCGGCCCGGGCCTTGCCCAGCGACAGCAGCCGGCACAGGCGCGCGTAGGCGGCCCGGTCGGTGGGAAACACCAGGACGGTGGCGCCCTCGCGTAAGGCCAGCTCGCAGCCGACGACCAGGCGCACGCCCGTGGCCTTGGCCGCGACGTGGGCGCGGACCAGGCCCGCCACGCTGTTGCGATCGCAGATCGCCAGGGCGCGATAGCCCAGGCGCGCGGCCTCCTCGAAGAGTTCGCCGGGCGAGGAGACCCCGCGCAGCAGCGAGAAGTGCGATGCGCAGTGCAGCTCGACATAGTCGCCGAGATCCGCGGGCAGGCCCGGGTCGCCTTCGGGAGGGGCGCGGCTCATCCGAACACGCCGTGCAGGTACCAGCGCTGCGAGCCGGAGGCGGCGTCCTCGCCGTCGCCGTCGCGGAAGATCCAGAACCGCTCGCCGCCCTCGTCCTCGACCTGGAAGTAGTCGCGGCTGCGGGTCAGTTCCGCGTCCGAGCGCCACCACTCGCCAAAGACCCGCTCAGGTCCGTCGGCGCGGGCGACCCGGCGGCGCACCCCGCGCCAGGTGAAGGCCACCGGCGGGTGGTCGGGCAGGGCCGCCAGGGTCTCGATCGGCTCGGGGTGACGAAAGAGCCGCTCGGGACGTGGCCAGGGCGTGGCCTCGCCGGTCTCGGCGGGCGACAGCGCCGGCGCCCTCTTGACCGAGCGTTCGGGCAGGTCGCTGGGCACGTTGACGATCTTGTAGACCGCCTCGGCCCCGAGGCGCACGGTCAGGGTGTCGACGAGCCCGGCGATGTCGGCGGCGGGGCGGCTGGCGCCGATGGCGTCGCCCTGACGCCAGCCCAGCGGCTCGGCCCCCGGCGCGGCCAGCAGCATCGTCTCGACCCCAAAGCCCGGATCGACCGTCTCCAGCTTCTCGCACAAGAGCTTGGCCAGGCGCGGGACGTCGCGGGAGGGCTGGGCCAGGCTGATCCGGGCGGTCTCGACGCGGTTATCGACCCGCATGAAGTAGGCGTCCAGGCGCCGGGCCCCGAGGCCAACCGCCTCCAGGGCCGCGCAGAGCTCGCCGGTCAGCTGGCCAAGATAGCGGGCCATGGTCTCATGCGCGCCGATCGGCTCGGCGAAGACGCGGCGCACGCGCAAGGTTTCGGGCGCCAGCACCGGCTCGATCGGCTCGGCCGTGCGCCCGAACGCCTGGTCCAGGCGGCGCACCGGCTCCATCCCGAGGCGGTGGGCCAAGGGGCCCTTCTTGGTCGCCTCCAATTCGCCGATCGTGTCGAACCCGAGGCGCGACAGGGTCTGGACAAGGTCCGCCGGCAGCCGCAGCGCCGCCACCGGCAAGTCCTTCAGCGCCCGGCCCGTGCTCCCCGGCTCGACCACGAAGATCGATCGCCGCGAATAGCGGGCCAGGGCGTGGGCGCCGCCCCAGCTGTCGGCGATCGCCAACTGGGCCGCGTAGCCGGCCTTGGCCAGGCGCGCGCGCAGGTCGATCAGCATCTTCTCCTCGCCGCCGAACAGGTGGGCGCAGCCGGTGGCGTCGATGACCAGGCCCTCGGCGCCGTCCGGCGCGACGACCGGCGAGAAGCGGCGTTGCGCCCAGAGCGCCAACCGCATCAGGGCGGCGGCGTCGCCTTCCGCGTCGAGATCGTGGAGGACGAGGCCCTTGGTCATGGCCGTGGCCTGGGCGACCGCCTGGCCGATCCGCAGGCCCGCCTCGACGGCGGCCGGGTTCATCGCGGCCACGGCGCGGCGACGACCGATGCGCCCGACCATCGCCACTGGCGTGTCAGGCGGCGGCGCGGCCTTGCCCATGGTCTTGGCCTGCGTGCGCGCCAGCCGGTCGGTCGGCCAGTGGGGCAGGAAGACGGAGATGACCCTTTGCGTCACAGGCTTCTATCTCAAGGTCGAAGGCTTGCCCGGCGCGGCAACGGAAGAGTTCGAGAAACCAGCGGGCGGGACCGACGCCGGCGGTGGGCAGGGGTGAGGAGGGCATGGCCGAGACCCGCCATCGGCTGTAGGCCGCCGTCGGCCGGCCGAGCTCCGCGGCGTCGGCGGTCCGTTTCCAGCGGCGGATGGCGATGGCCATCTGCCCGCTCTTCTCGGCCGCCAGCTGCAGTCTTCGCGAGGCCGTCATCGAGAGCTTGGAGACCTCGCCGACCACGCCCGCCAAGCCCGGCCAGCGTAAGCCTTCTTCCATCGACGCCAGCACACCGTCCTCATCGCCGGCGTCGGCGAAGATGATTCGGTCGGGCGGCAGGCCGACCCGGGCCAGGGCAGGCGCGAAGAGATCCGGATGGCGCCGGCACCAGAGCACCGGACCGTCCATGCGCGCCAGGACGCCGGCGGCGAACTTGGCGGCGGCCGCGCCGTGCAGGGCGCCGTCCGCCCCGCCGGCCACCTCGTGCAGCGCCCCGACCGGCAGACCGCCATCAGGGAGGCGATCGTCGATTTCCGCCACCCCGAACGGCAGCACCGCGCGGCTAGCCTGGCTCTCGATTTCGAGGGCGCGGACCTGGCGGCGGAGCGCGTCGAGCGCGGCAGGGGTGCGTGAGGGGTTCATGCTGACAAAATGACTGTGTTCCATCTTTGTTCTCGCCGGTTGGCGAGAGTCAACGGGGCCAGGGGTGCGGCGCAGGCGCGCGCCAAGGCCAAGATGCAGGCGGGCCAAGGGTTTGAGAGGAATCAGAATTTTTTGGCGGCGACCGAAGTTGACGTAAGCTTGGCTGGCTTGAGCGCATGGCGCCGACCGTCAAACGACAACTGGCGAGGAACCCGCCTTCGTCTTCGCGCCTTCGTCCCCCAAACGGGGAGACGCGCCATGTCAGACGACACGTCCAAGACCGGCCCGCAAGACGCCAGCCGCATCAACATGAACGAGGACTACGAGGTCCGCTATTGGACCAAGACCCTTGGCGTATCGGCCGACGTGCTGCAGCAGGCGGTCAACGAGGCCGGGCCGTCCGTCGAGAAGGTTCGCCAGTTCCTCGCCAGCGGCAGTTGACCTTGGACCCGCCGTCCGACCAGCGCCGACCGGGCTATTCGCGCCTGGTCCTGGCGATCGTCTTCCTCGTGGCGATGGTCTGCGCCGCCTTCCTCGTGATCTTCGCCTTTGGCGCCAATAGGGACCGTTTTCCATGCCTGGGCTCGGATTGTCTGACACGCGCGCCCAACGCTGGCGGCGCCGGCCGCTCGTCGTCCTTCGCCGCGCCTGGGCCTATCTGCAGCGGCGGCAGGACGCCGTCACCGCCCGGCGCGACCCGTACGCGGCGCTCAACGTCGGTGAGTTGATCGCACAACTGCGGCGGTTCGACCCTGACATGCGGGTCGTGATGCCGGGCGAGATGCTGAATTGGACCGAGGTCCACGAGGCCCATCTCGACATCTTCGTGTCCGAAAAAACAGCCCCGAGACGCTGGAGATGGCCGACGATGGCGACCCGGACGCGATCCTGGTCGTGCGGCTGTTTGGCTCGCCCGACGACGACTAGCCGTCCCATGCGGCGCCCGAAACGGCATCAGCGGCAAAGCCGCCGACGATGCCGGCCGATTGGCGTTGGCCCGTTTGATCCGTAGGCTTCGGCGATGGTCCAGCCCAGCCTGCCCTCCTGGTGGCCGAAAGCCGAGCGCGCGGCCCGCGCGTTCAAGGCCACGACCCACCGCGCCAAGGGCGCCAAGCACTCGGTGTATGTCGTCATGCTGCACGACCCGCGCCGCGCCGATCCCTGGGGCCTCTATGTCGGCCAGACCTCGCGCGATCCGGACCTGCGCTTCGACCAGCACAAGACCGGCTACAAGGCCAGCAGCGCGGCCAAGCGTTTCGGGGTCCGGCTCGTGCCGGTCCTGACCGAGCACCTCAATCCGATGCGCCAGTGGGAGTCGTTGGACCTGGAGGCGGCGCTAGCCCAGGCCTTCCGGGACGCCGGCGTGCCGTGGGTCGAAGGCGGGCATTGACGGGCGGCTACGCCACGCGCGGCGGCGGGTCGTATGGGCGGTCGTCGTCCGGCGCGAGCGGCGGTCCCGGATCCTCGAAGGGAATGATCGGCTCGCCGAATTCGGGCGGGGGCCCGTCGGGCGGGATCTCCGGCGGCGGGCCGCCGGGCTCGGGATGGGGTGGTGGGGGTGCGAACGGATCGGACATGGATTACCTCCGTTCCGAAACGTCGGGAGGCCCTTGTCGCTCCCCGAACCTGGCCTGACGCGGACCAGGACTGACCTGGCCCACTCGCCGCGGAGATCGCCCTGGATGTCGAACCGACCGCCTTCCACGCTGCAGCGGCCGCCCGAACAGCTCGTCCGCCGCTTTCACCTGGGGCAGGTGGGGACCGACACGGTGAGGACCTTCCTGACCAAGGGCTATTCACTCGCCATCTGCTGTCGCGAATGCCCACGGCTGATCGAATGGACGCCGGAGGACCTGCTCGAGAACTTTGGCGACCGCACCCACGTCAAGATCGCCGACATCGCCGCGCGGCTGTCCTGCGCTGGCGAGGAGGGGTGCGGGTCCACCGACGTGGCTGTCTTCCCCCACCTCTACGACGGGCCCTGGTCGTGGACGCCGCCGGACACGGGCCGCTAGGCGGGGACGACCTCGTCGCTCTTGCCGCCGATGGCCACGATCTTCAGGCGATCGGGCAAGGGGCGTTGCAGCTTGGCGACCTCGGTCCAAGGCGCGTCGCTCATCCAGAGGTCCCACTCTTCCGGCTCGGTCAGGATCACCGGCATGGCCTTGGAGTGGTAGGTCTTGACCGGCTGGGCCGAGTCCGTCGTCAGGAAGCCGTAGGCGACGATCTCCTCCCAGCCCTTGCTGATCATTCGCACGCAGGCATGTGGGGTCCAGATCCCCGCGAAGAAGGCGATGGGCCGGCTCTCATCCAGGGCGAACCAGATGTTCTTGCGGGTCCGCTCGTGATCCTGGTCGGGCTCGGCGAACGAGGTGAACGGCACCAGGCAGCGGCTGCCGGCGCCAAGCCACGGCGCCCAATGCTGGTTGGTGCGTCCGGTCGTCGTGCTGGTGGTGTTGCGAATGTTGGTGGTGCCCTTGTCCGGCTCCATCTTCAGAAGCTCGGCGAAGTCGAACTCCGTGCCCTTGGCCCGCAGCTTGTCGGCGCGCAGGCTCGCCGCCTCGCGCAGGCCCTGCTTGGAAGACGGCATGCCCCACCGCGCGTCGCGCATGATCCGCTGGCCGTCCTCGCCATGGGTGATGATCGGCGCGGCGTAGTCGGGATAGATCCCCGGCATGGGCGGCTGGTTGTTGTTGAGGTCGGACATCGCGCGCGCCAGGGCCGCGACTTCGGCGCGGGCCTTCATCAAGGCATAGAGGTTGCACATCCGAGGGGGCGCTCCAGAAGACCAAGGATCCCAACGCTAACGATCAGGCGCGTGGGTGCAAGATGGACGCGGCCTTAGGCCGCCCTCAGCCAGATCCGCGCATGCCACCATCCCAGCGGCGCGGCCTCGGGATCGCCCAGGGCGTCGAAGAAGACCTCCGCGTGCTGGGCGCGTGGATGGTGCAGCAAGGCGGACGGGGGAGCGCCCTGGCCATGGAGCTCGACCTCTGGCGGCCGATCGGGCCGGGTCTGGTCGAGGACGGGCCCGTCACCTTCCGGCTCGTCGAGCCAGACGACGACCTGGCCGTCGCGGCCGGCCCCCAAGTGCATGGTGGACGGGTGGGTTTCGAGGTAGCCGCGATCGCCGATGACGTCGACGGCGATCAGCGACCGAGCGCGTGGGGTGCGGGTCATGGGTAGGACCGTGGACCGTTGGAAAGGGGTGGCAAGGCGTTTGACTCTCGCGAAGGAACGGCCGCCGCGGCGTCCAGGTCCCAGAGTGACCGGGCTAGCGCAACTGGCTGTCCTTGCTGCCGCGGCGATTGATGCTGCTGAAGACGACCTGCTTGTCGCGCCCCGCCTGGCATTCGATGCACGTGCGACAGCCGGGCAGGGCGCGCCGGCGCGCCTCGGGAATGTCCTCGCCGCATTCGACGCAGAACAGCAGGCTTTCTCCGGCCGGGAGGCGGGCGCGTGCGTTGAGAACCCCGTCGGTGACGGTGTCTTCGATCTGATCCAGAACGCCCCCGTCGTGGGTCCATCCACCAGCCATGAGCCTCGAAACTCCCGTGTCTTGTCAGGGTCTTAGATAGGAATTTCCGCCTGGTTCTCCAGGTCGCCGGGCTGTGATCTGGGCGGTCAGATTGTCGCGGTGGTCAGACCGGAATGCTGTCGGCCTCTTCGGTTAGGCGTTGCGACAGCTTCAGTTCCCGGCGCTTGAAGGCGGCGGCCGCGGCCCGGCGCAAAAGGCGGTGGGCGGCGGCGGGAAAGCGGGCGCGCAGCTTGGCCGCCCAGGCCTCGGCCTGGTCCGGCTCGACCTTGGCCCCGTCGCCCCGGTCGATGATCATTTGGCTGGCTTCGGCCAAGGCGGGCCAGGCCATCAGGACGGCCAGGCCCCTCTGGAAGTCGTCGTGCGCGCGGGCATAGGCGAAGACCTCGCCCTCGGCCTCGACGTCGTCGAAGCCGTCGAGGCGTCCGACGAAGGCCTTGGCCCGAGCGACGTCCAGGGTGCGCTGGAACGAAGCCCAACGCACCGCCTGGGCGCCGGCGGTGTCGCCGGCGGCCTCCAGGTAGTCGATCCAGGCGGTCTCCCACTCGAAGTCCGGTGCGGCCAAGCGCCCGCGCAAGCCCCTCGGCTTGGGCGCGGCGCGCCGCAGGACCTCGCCCGCCATCTCGATCTGGCCGGCCGCCAACCACCGGCGCGCCACGGCGATCGCCACCGTCGGCGTCTCCAGGGCCGGGGCGGCGTAGGTGGCGGCGTAGGCCTCGACGTCGCCGGCCGCGTCGGCCAGGTGGCGGATGACGACGATCCAGCCGGGCGCGGCCTTGGCGCGCGCCTGGGCCAGGGTCAGGGCGATCTGGTCCGTCGCCTTGGGCGTCGCCGCCAAGGCGCGCGGCATCCAGTGCGACCACGCCTGGGGCGCGGCGGCCGCCGCATCGACCAGGGCGTTGGCGGCGAGGTGCGGATCATGGCCGGCCAACAGGCGGCCAAGGTCGCCCGCCGCTTGAGCGTAGACGGCCTCGAAGGCGTCCTCTCGCTCGCGCAGGCGCGGCGAGGTCTGGGCGTAGGTCGCCAGGAAGCGCCAGAGCCGCTCCAGGGCCGCGTCCGGCTCCTGGCGACCGAGGCGCTCGGCGATCAGGCCGCGCAGGGCGTCCAGGTCGCGCAGGAAGGCGGGCTTCTGGCGCCAGGTGACCTGGCCTCGGCTGGTCTCCAAGGCGCCCAGTCGTTTGTCGATCTCGGGGACGAGATGGGTCGCGCCGAGGCCAGCGGCCAATTCCATGCGCAGCCGGCGCTTGAGGTCCGTCCGGGTCTCGGCGACCTCGACCAGGATTTCCGCCAAGCGATCGACGCCGAGCCCGGCGAGGTTCTCGGCGGTCACCTTCTTTTGGCTGGCGAGGCTTGGCTTGGCCATGAGGCCTGAACGGGTATGGCGGTCAGATGATCCGCCGAAGGTCGGGTTCGCCGGCGATCGACGGGGGTCTTTGCCGGGCGCTCCCGCGCCCGTGGGACTTGGGGCTCCGCCCCCGGCGCACTTCGGATCGTCTTCCGCCCAGCTTCGGGCGCCCCGCGCCGCCTCGCCACGACGAACCCTCACGCCCTGCAGCCGGGTCCCCGCGAAGCCGCCCCTCCGTTTGCACCCCCGGTCTCGCCGACGGGCAAGGCCGCAGGCGCGCCTTGCGCCTGCGACCAGCCCCTAGGAGGCAGACATGACCATCCAAGCCCAGCCCGCTCTAACCGCCAGCAAGGCCGAGCGGCCCCTGATCCAGACCGGCGAGGTGCGTGAAATCGCCCTCAACAAGCTGAAGGCCTCGCCCAAGAACGTGCGCCGCGTCAGCCACAGCGCCCAGGATATCGAGGCTCGCGCGGCCAGCATCCGCTACAAGGGCCTTCTCCAGCCCCTGGTGGTGGAGCCCGAGGTGAAGGAGAGCGGCGAGGCCAGCGGCTACTACCTCGTCACCATCGGCGAAGGCCGCCGTCAGGCCCTTCGGCTGCTGGCCAAGCGCAAGCTGCTGGGCAAGGCCGAGCCGGTGCGCTGCGTGGTGGATACGCTCAACGATCCTGGCGAGATTTCCCTCGATGAGAACACCTCGCGCTGCGACATGCACCCGGCCGACCAGTTCGAAGCCTGGAAAGATCTCGCCGAGCGCAAGGGCTACAGCGCCGAGGAGATCGCGGCGCGGTCGGGCGTCTCGCCCAACACCGTGCGCCAACGCCTGCGCATGGGCGCGGTCGCGCCCGCCCTGCTCGACCTCTACCGCGAGGGCGGCCTGACCCTGGACCAGATCATGGCCTTCGCGGTCAATCCCGACACCGAGCGGCAGATGCAGGTCTACGCCCAGTTGGCGCCGCACCAGCGCCAGACCTACGCCATCCGCCGCGCCATGACCCAGGCCAAGGTCGCGGCCGACGACCCGCGCGCCCTCTATGTGGGCGTCGACGCCTATGTCGCGGCGGGCGGCGCCTTGCTCGTGGACCTCTTCACGGAGGCGGGCGAGGGCTGGCTGGAAGATGTCGGCTTGCTCGACAGGCTGGTGGCCGAGAAACTGCAGGCCGAGGCCGTCGCCTTGCGTGACGCCGAGGGGTGGAAGTGGACCGCCGCCTATCTGGCCTACCCCAATGATCATGGCTTTGGGCGCATCTGGGAGCGCGTCTTGCCGCGCGCGCCGGAAGAGGAGGCTCTGCGCAACAGCCTCTACGCCGAGCGCGATGGACTGATCGAGCGCTACCCCGATCTTGCCGAACTGCCCGAGGATGCCGAGGCCCGGCTGAGCCAGATCGACCAGGAACTGGACGCCCTGGCCGAGTCCTACGGCTTCGATCCGGTGGAGAAGGCGCGCGCGGGCGCCTTCGTGGTCTTGGGCTACGACGGCGAGACCCGGATCGAGCGCGGCTACGTCCGGCCCGAGGACGAGCCGTTGGTCGAGGCCGAAACCGAAGCCGAGGCGGACGACGCGGCCCAGGCGAAGGGCGACGGCGACGACGAGGCCGAAGACGACGAGGACGACGCGCCCGGCCAATTCGAGGAGCCGCTCGGCGAGGCCAACGCGCCGATTTCGCCGCGCATTCGCGCCGACCTGACCGCCCATCGCAGCACCGCCCTGCGTCACGCCCTGGCCCAGGACCCGGACCTCGCCTTGGTCGCCTTGACCCATGCCCTGCTGTTGCGGGTGTTCCGGGGGAGCGGCGGCTACGCCTCGTGCCTGGACGTCAAGCTCGGCTCTCGCAACCTCGCGGCCGATGGCGACGGGATCGAGGACAGCCCCGCCGCCCGCGCCAACGCCGAGCGCCATGACGCCTGGGCGCGGCAGATGCCCGACGACCCCGAGGCCTACTGGGCGTTCGTGGTCGGGCTCGACGCCGACAGCCGCATGAGCCTCATGGCCCACTGCGTGAGCCTGTCGCTGGACGCGGTGCGCGGGTGGGACAACCGGCCGATGGCGTGGAAGCACGCCGACCGGCTGGCCAGCGCCCTGGACCTGGACATGAGCGACTGGTGGTCTCCGACCGCCCATCGTTACCTCGGGGCGGTCACCAAGGGACAAATCCTCGACGCGGTGACCGAAGCCGTCTCGCCAGAGGCGGCCGAGCGCCTGACCGGCCTGCGCAAGACCGAAATGATCGAGGCGGCCGAGCCGCAGTTGGTCGGCGCGCGGTGGCTCCCGGCCTGCCTGCGCACGCCAGGGCGGCCCTTGCCATGGGCGAAGGCGGCCGAGGTCGACGAAGTGGCGGGTTCAAAACCGGCTGAAACGGCGGCCGAGGGTGAGCCCGACGCTGAGGCCGAAGCGCACAGCGCGGCGGACTAGGTGCGGCGCGGGGCGGGCGACAGGCCCGCCCCGGATGGCCATGACGCGTGAGGCGCGGTCGATCCCAAGGGATCGACCGCGCCTTCATTCGGCTTTGCGTTCCGTGCGACTGGCGCGTGGAGGTTGAGGCCTCGCGACGGGGGGCGCCCCTTCCGGGGCGCCCCTTGGGCGTCAGTCGGCCTGGGGGGCGCTACGTGACCAGACCAAGTGTGGACGCCGTCGATGACCACCAGGGCGGCGTTGACCGGCTCGCGGTCACCGATCTTGGCCAGCGTCACCGACAGGGTCGCGTCGCCGCCCTCGTCGATCGTCCTCCAGGCCGCCCCCAGGTCCGCCTGTCCGGCAAGGACCCGAACGTCGGGACCGCGCGCGCCGGTCTTCTCGCGAGGGCGGATGCGCACGGTCCCGGCGTTGGGGGCGAGGACGCGGACGGCGCCCAAGCCCAAACCGCCAGCGTCGGCGGCGAAGGACCGATCGTAGCCGTTGAAGTCTTCCGGCTGTCTCCAGCGCGTCCATCCGCGATCTCTCATGGCCCGATCTGACCGGGGCCGGAGGCCCGGCAACCTCGTCGGCCGACTTTCATCCCCTGGCGGCGCGCCGCCATTCCTCGCGAGGCAAGAAACTCGCCGCCTTCGGTCCTGCGGCAAGCCTGCGGGCGCGCAAGGCGCGCTGCCGATCCTCCTGTCGCCCCCGGTCCTGGGATCGCCATCGAGGTCGCGATGGTCGCGGCCCGAAGACAGAAGGAAGACTTCAATGGCTACGATCGGCACCTTCACCGCCAACGCCGACGGTTCGTTCTCGGGCGCCATCCGCACCCTCACCCTCAACGTCAAGACCGTCCGCATCCGCCCCGTCGAGAAGACCGGCGAGCGCGGTCCCGACTTCCGGGTCTTTGCCGGACAGACGGACCTGGGGGCGGCCTGGAAGAAGGTCAGCAAGGACAACAACGAGTACCTGTCGGTGAAGCTGGACGACATCAGCTTCGGCGAGCCGGTCAACGCCGCCCTGGTGGTCATCGACGGCGTCCACACCCTGGTCTGGTCGCGCAGCACCCCCAAGGCCGACTGACGTCCAAGGGGCGCCCCGGAAGGGGCGCCCCGCCCGTCGCGAGGCCCCAGTCGTCGCCGCTCGGCGGACCGGGAAGGAAGGCGCGGACCACGGCCAGCACCTTGCGGCGCATGGCCGGCGACAGTCGCGCCATGGCCAGGGCCATTCGCGCGCCTTCGCCGCTGGCCATCAGGGCCGTGACGGCGTCCGGCCCGCCGTCCGACGCCGGGCCGCTCGGCTCTAGGTCCTCGAAGAACCAGGCGACCGGCCGCCCCAGAAATCCGCAAAACCGGAAAAGCGTGGACGCGGAGATCCGGTTTGTCCCGCGCTCGTATTTCTGGATCTGCTGAGCGCTGACGCCGATCGCCTGGCCCAGCTCGCCTTGCGTGCGCTCACACGCCGTGCGGGCCAAGCGAAGGCGGGCGCCGACATGGACGTCGACGGGATGCGGAACGGGGGACGATTTCAACGGGGACTCCGGCGCTGCGACGGCCAGCGCCATCGGGGTCTATTGACGCGCCAGCGCCGTCGCATCCCTGGAGAGGGTCCGTCGGCGGAGACGCGCCGTCTTCGCCAGAGTTCGCCAGCGCCTGTCTTTGCCGCACGCGCGGCGGTCGCCCCTTGAGGTCGGGGCGCGCGCCCAACATCGTCACGCCGTCGCCCCGAGCCGGTCGGGGCGCGCTGCGCTCCCGGCCCGGAGCGACGCGGCGGCGCGAAGCCTCCCCCCAACTTGCTTCGCGCCGCCGCCACCTGCCCAAAAAGGAGGTCCCATTGACGACCATCGGCTACTTCCGGCGTGACGGCGAAATCTTCGTCGGCCGCCTCGCCACCCTGCAGATCGACGCGGCCGTGCGCCTGGTCCCGATCGAAAAGATCTCGCCGCGCGCGCCGGCCTTCCGCGCCTTCGTCGGCGACAACGAGTGCGGCGCGGCCTGGCGCCCGCTCGATCCGGCCAGCGGCGCGATCCTCAATGTCGAACTGGACGACCCGACCTGGACCGAGCCGGTCAACGCCCGGCTGATGGCTGGCGAGGAACCCCATCCGCTGGTCTGGATCCGGCAGAAGCCAGACCGCGCGACCGACAAGCCCGGCGAAGACGGCAAGCCGCGTCCGCCGACCTGACGGTTTGCGGGGCGATGCCGCCAGCGCATCGCCCGATCCGGGTTCGAGGCCGTCCCCTCCCTGACGATATCCAGTAGGATCGCGCCGGGGAGGGGACGACCATGACCGACGGCGCCTTGCGCGACACGCCGATCCGCGACCGCGAGGTCACCGGCTACGACCAGGCCCATCTCCAGGCCTATCTGCGTCTCCTGGACGCCGCCGCCGCCCACGCCGACTGGCGCGAGGCGGCGGCGCTCATTCTGGGACTCGACGTCGCGGCCGACCCCGCGCGGGCGCGGCGCATCCACGACGTCCATCTCGAGCGGGCCCGATGGATGGCCACGGCCGGCTATCGCGACCTTCTGAAAGGGCGGCCCGAAGGGTGATGCCACGGTGGCATCGGGCGTTCGCACCCCCGGCGCTTCCCGCTGACTCCGTGCACGGAAAAAACCGATCCGCCGCTCAATTTTAGAGCGAGCCTCGTCGGAGGTTCTTCATGTCGCCAGACGCCTCACGGTGGCGGTCCGCGGAAGCCTATGACTATCTCGACGACCTTTCCGCGGCCGACTTGGCCTGGGAATATCTTCGTCGCAATCCAGACTACCAGAACGACTTCCAGACGGCGAGCCAGGGGCGCGGCGAGGATCTGCTGAGCGCCCGCTGGGGGCTGCGATTTCCCGATCGATCCTTCGCTTGAGGCCCATCGCGTCGAGGTCTGGTGGCGTCCCGAGGTCGACGCCGAACTGATCCAGCTGCAGCCGGCCCCAGCCAGCGTCGGGGCGCGGCTTCACAGTCCGGCCATCCGCGCGCCGGGCGAGGCTTGGTGGTCGCTGGGACGCGGCCGCGACAAGATCCGCCTGGCGCTGCTGGCCCATGCGGCCGACCCCGGCCAGCCGCTCGCCGCCGTCGTGCCGCTCGATGCCACGGCGCCGGACCGCCTCCGCGCCCTGACCCGCCTGTGGCGCCACCTGGAGGGGGCGCCGCCGCCGCCCGACCTAGTCACCCCCCAGCGTCGGAAACGCCTGAAGGCCATGCTCCGGGCGCTCGATGGGCGCGCCTGCGGCGCGGTCCACCGCGAGATCGCCGGGGCGCTTTGGGGCGGCGCCCGCGTCGCGGCCGAACCCTGGAAGACCTCAGCCCTGCGCGACGCAACCCTGCGCCTGGTCCGTGACGGCGGCGTCCTGGTTGGTGGGGGGTACCTCGCCTTGCTCGGTGGCCGGCCGGCCGATCCGGCGGCCTGATCCCGCCACGCCGCCTTCCTCGCACGGGGGTGCGAAATCGCGCTCGCCGTCTTCGCACTCCCTGCCCCGGCCGGCGCTTCGCCAGCCTTCCCCGGTCCGCGCCGGGCCATCCGGCCCCGCGCCATGAGACCAGGGAAACCGCCAATGAACGCCTCGCCGACCCCGGGCGCGCCACGGTTCGTGCGCACCCAGCAGGCCGCCGCCTATCTGGGCCTGTCCCACCGAACGCTCGAAAAGCACCGCACATACGGAACCGGCCCGGCCTACCGCAAGCTCGGCGGTCGGGTGCTCTACGCGATCGACGAATTGCAGGCCTGGGCCGATCGCGGCGCGCGGGTCTCGACGACCGACCCGGGCGTCGGCGAGGTGTTGCCGGCCAAGCGCCATGCCGCCCCCGCCGACGGCGGGCAGGCCTGACCATGGCGCGCCAGTCCCTGTTTCAGCCTGCCGCGATCGACCGCCTGGACCCCTTCGTGGTCGTGACCGGCGACGCCAGGCCCCGCGACCAGCGCGACCTGATGGAGCGGCCGTTCTTCTCGCTGTCGAAGTCGCGTCGCACCCGGCCGATCCTCTATCGGGCCGGCAATGTCGAGGTGCAGGTCCACGGCCTGCCCGAGCACGGCATGGCGACGATCTGGGACGCGGACGTGCTGATCTGGGCCGCCTCGCAAATCGTCGACGCCGAGAACCAAGGGTTTCGGACCTCCCGACTGCTGCGCTTTACGCCGTATCAGTTGCTGACAGGCGTGGGGCGGGCGACCGGGGCCACCGAATACCGCCTGTTCAAGGCCGCGCTGCGCCGGCTGCAGTCGACTGTGGTCGCCACCACCATTCGCCAGGGCGAGCATTGGCGCCGCCAGCAGTTCTCCTGGATCAACGAATGGGAGGAGCGCAGCGGTCGGGGCGGGCGCGTCGAGGGCGTGGAGATCGTCCTGCCCGAATGGTTCTATCGCGGCGTGGTCGACCGCTCGCTCGTGCTCAGCATCGACCCCCACTATTTCCGGCTGACGGGGGGCATCGAGCGCTGGCTCTATCGCGTGGCCCGCAAGCACGCCGGCCGCCAAGTCGGCGGCTGGGTCTTCGAGTTGGCCCACCTGCACCACAAGTCCGGGAGCCTCGCCCGTCCGTCCGACTTCGCGCTCGACATCCGGCGCATCGTCCATCGCCAGCCCTTGCCGGGCTACCGGCTGATCCTCGACCGCGCCCAGGGCCAGGAACGGCTGCGCATCCTGCCCATGGTCGTGGAGATCGCCCTGGACCGGACGGTGGGCGAGGCAAGCCGCCAAGGGGACCGTCCTGTGGATGGGCTCGTGACATTGGGCGCAGACCCTATCGTGAGATCGGGCGCAGGGGCATCGGGACATCAGGCGCACGAGGCCCCGTCAAACCCTTGTGACACAAGCGTTTGCGACGGGCCTAACTTGGACTCTAACTCCGAGTCTAACTTTTCGCGGGCGCACGCCTCGGGCGCGGGGCCGGCCCGATGATCGTCGCCTTCCTCAATCAGAAGGGCGGTGTCGGCAAGACCACCTTGGCCCTCAACCTCGCCGCCCTCTGGGCCGGTCAGGGACGCCGGGTCACCGTGCTGGACGCCGATCCGCAAGCCTCGGCCCTCGACTGGGCCCAGGCCCGCAGCCACGCCGGGTTGCCGCGCGCCTTCGGGGTCGTGGGCCTGCCTCGCGAAACCCTGCATCTCGAAGCGCCGGACCTGGCGCGGGCCAGCGACCACCTGATCATCGACGGACCGCCCCGCGTGGCGCCGCTTCTGCGCTCGGCCCTCCTGGCCGCCGACCTTGTCGTCGTGCCGGTGCAGCCCTCGCCGCTCGATGGCTGGGCGTCGGCCGAGATGCTGCGCCTGCTGGACGAGGCGCGGATCTATCGCCCCGATCTGCGCGCGCGCTTCCTGCTCAATCGCTGCGGCGCGCGAACCGTGATCGCCCGCGAGACCCGGGAGGCCCTCGCCGCCCAGGACACCGGCGCCCTGCGCCGCACGGTGGGCCAGCGGGTGCTGTTCGCCCAGGCCATGGCCGGCGGCCAGACCGTCGCGGAGCTGGAGCCCGATGGTCCGGCGGCGGCGGAGATCGCCGCGGTCGGGGCCGAGTTGGAGGCCCTCCAAGGATGAGCGGCAAACCCTTCGCGGCCCGGCCACGCGGCGCTGGAGCCGGCGCCGAGGCATGGGTCCGCGCCGAGCAGGGCGGCGGCCCGGACGAACGCCAGAACCCGTACACCGCGCGCCTGACGATCGACGTCACGCCGGCCACGCGCGGACGGATCAAGATCGCCGCCTTCGCGCGAGGCCAGACCGTCGCCGACATGGTCCGCGCCCTTCTGGATCGTGAGTTCCCGGAGACGCCGGCATGAGCGCCGGGCGCGATACCGAGGTGGATCTGGTCTGGTGGCGGGGCCGTGTCGAGGAATGGCTGCGCTTTGGCCAGCCGCGGGCGGAAGTCCTTCACGATCGTCGCCGGCGCACCCTGGCCTTCGCGCCGGGGGCGGTGTTCGCCCGCGTGCGCTGGACGGGCGGCGATTACGGCACGACCGCCTCGGCGCTGGAGATCCTACGCGCGCCGAGGCTCGCCGAGGCCTGCAACACCTTGCCAGGCGTGCGTCCCGGCGCCGAGGCGCTCGCCCTGCTCGGCGGCTGGACCCGGGTGCAACGGGGGCTGGCGGCGATCGACGCCATCGAGGCGGCGGGCTTTGCCCCGCACGCCATCGCGCCCGACCATTGGCGTCACGTCCACAACCGCCTGACGGCAGGCCTGACGCCTCGACCCTATGATGCGCGCCGCCATCGCGCCTGGCGCCTGCGCGCGCGGGTCTCGTCATGAGGCGGCTGGTCATCGGGGCCGGCTTCTTCGCCTGCCTGGCGCTGGCCGCCGCGCCGCGTCCGCGCCTGTTGCTGAACACCACGGCCAGCGTGCCGGTAGGGCTCTACCGCCTGTCGCCGCCCGGCTCGCTCGCCGTCGGCGACCTCGTGGTCGTGGCGCCCGATCCCGCCCTCGCGACCTTCCTCGACGAAGGGGGGTGGTTGCCGCGCGGCGTGCCGTTGATCAAGCCAGTGGCCGCGATCGCCGGACAATCGGTCTGCCGCGTCGGCCAGGACCTGGCGATCGATGGGCGCCGGGTCGCGCGCGCCTTGAGCGTCGACGGTGATGGGCGTCCGCTGCCGACCTGGAGCGGATGTCGCGCCCTCGGGCCCGGCGAGATCTTCCTGCTGTCCCCGGCCTTCGGGAGTCTCGATGGTCGCTACTTCGGGATCACGGATGACGGACAGGTGCTGGCGCGCGCGCGTCCGCTGTGGGTCGTCCGTTCGGCGGCAACGCGATGAAGCGCTGGGCGCCAGCGATCGCCCTCGCCCTCATGCTCGTGGCGGGCCAGGCCCAGGCGCAGGACCGGGCCGACGCCTCGGTCCGGGCGCAGGTCGAAATCGCCGCCGCCCGATTTGGCCTACCGGTTGACCTGATCGAGGCGGTCATCGCCGCGGAGAGTGGCGGCCAGGCAAGGGCCGTCTCGCCCGCCGGCGCCCAGGGCCTGATGCAACTCATGCCCGGCACCTGGGGGGAACTGCGGATCCGCCTGGGCCTGGGGTCCGATCCCTTCGATCCGGCCGACAACATCCTGGCCGGCGCGGCCTACCTGCGTGAGCTGCGCGACCGCTATGGCGAGCCGGGTTTCCTGGCCGCCTACAACGCCGGGCCCGGACGGTACGAGGCCAGCCTGGCGGGGAGACCCCTGCCGCTGGAGACGCGCCGCTACGTCGATCACATCGTCGAGCGGGTGGCCGGGACTGGGCGTGCCGGCCCCGACTGGCGCGTCGTTGGCCTCTTTCCGCCAGCCTGGTCGTCGGGCCTCGGCGCGGCGGTGGCGGTGAAGACGCCGGAGGCCTCCAAGCCGGTGTCGGTGGGCGATGACCGGGAGCTGTTCGTGTTCCGACCGGGCCAGGCGCGATGAACGACAAGGCGAAGCGGGGCGTGTGGCAGCGAAGGCAGCGGGGATGGCCAGATAAAAGCCGCGCCGTCGGACGGGCGGCATGTCGTTGGTTGGGTTGGGTTTTTTGCGCCATCGCCCTGTGGTCGCGGCTGGCGGTCTTGGCGCTTTCCCTCGTGTTTTCAAAGGCCTTCGCGCCGTCGGCCCGGCCATGAGCGAGTTCGACGACGACTTCCTGCTGCGCCCGGGCCGAGTCAGCTTCGACCGTTCGGCCAAGCCGGCGCGCTTCCTGGGCCAGGTCCGCCGAGCGATCGAGGCGGCCGGGGATGCCGGGCTGGGCCGGCGCGCCGGAGCCCGCGGCCGAACGGGCGGACGGCTAGGGCGCGGCGCCGGGCGAACCCGGGCCGGCGCGGAGACCAACCGGCGCGTGATCGTCAAGGCGAGGGTCGTCCGGCAGTCTGGCAGCCGCTATCGCGCCGCGCCGCTGGCCAGACACATCAGCTATCTGCAGCGCGAGGGCGTCACCCGCGACGAGACCGCCGCGCGTATGTTCGACGCCCACGGGGACGCCGACGTCGCCGCCTTCGCCGAGCGCTGCGAGGACGATCGTCACCATTTCCGCTTCATCGTCTCGCCCGAGGACGCCGCCGAATTGGCCGACTTGCGAGCCTTCTGCCGCGACCTGATGGGGCGCGCCGAGGCGGATCTTGGGACGCGCCTGGACTGGGTCGCCATCGACCACTGGAATACCGACAACCCCCACCTGCACGTCCTGGTGCGCGGCCGCGCCGACGACGGCAAGGACCTGGTGATCGCCGGAGACTATCTCGGCAGCGGCCTGCGTCGGCGAGCCCAGGCGCTGGCCACCTTGGAGCTGGGCCCCAGGACCCACCACGAGATCGACGCAGGTCGCGACGCCGATGTCGCCGCCGACCGTTGGACGCGGCTCGACCAGGCCCTGGTGAAGGCGGCCCATCCCGGCGATCGCGTGGTCGACCTGAGACGGGACGCGGCTGGGGGCCAGGATGATGCACGACGACTCGGACGCGCCGCCCATCTTGAAAGGCTCGGCCTGGCCCAACCCGAGGGACCAGGGCGCTGGCGGCTGGCCGACGACCTCGAACCGCGGCTGCGCGATCTGTCCGTGCGCGGCGACATCATCAAGACCTATCACCAAGCGATGGCGCGTGGCGGCCGCCACCCGACGCCAGAGCGCCTGGTCATCCATGGACAGGATGACGGCCCGCCGGTGATCGGACGTCTCGTCGACCGGGGCCTCCACGACGAGTTGACCGGTTCGGCCTACGTCCTGGTCGACGGCATGGACGGCCGCCAGCACCACTTGGTCTTCCCCGACCTGGCCGCCACCACCGATGCGCCGACCGGCGCCATCGTCGAGCGGCGCGCCTATGTCGATCGCGACGGCGTCGCGCGCCAAGCCTTGGCCGTCCGCAGCGACCTGGGCCTCGAGGCGCAGGTGGAGGCGCGGGGGGCGACCTGGCTCGATCGCCAGATCCTCAAGCGCGCGCCGGACGATGGCGCGGCGGGTTTCGCCAGCGAAGCGGCGGCGGCCCTGTCGCGACGCGCCGGCGTCCTGGTCGGCCGAGGCCTGGGATCGGTGCGCGACGGCCGGTTCGTGCCCGTCGCAGGTCTTTTGGCGACGCTGCAGGCCCAAGATCTGGAGAGCGCGGCGGCGCGGCTGGCCCGCGAGACCGGGCGGCCGGCCCGATCGCTCGCCCCGGGCGAGGCGGTCGAGGGCGTCTATCAGCGGCGCCTCGACCTGGCCTCGGGGCGTTATGCCGTCCTCGACGATGGCCTGGGCTTCCAACTGGCGCCCTGGCGCTCGGCGTTGGAGTCCCGCCGGGGCCTGACGGTGGCCGGGGTCATGGAGCCCGGCGGCATGACCTGGTCGCTGGGGCGCGCACGCGGCCCTGGTCTATGAGTCGCCGTCTGGCGTCATGGACCCGTCCTCGCTGGGATCCTCGCCATCGTCCGCGCCGGCGTCGTCGGCTTGGCCATCGGCGGCGTCAGAGCTGTCGTCGCCTTCCGGACGAGCCGCGCCCAGGCCCAGGCGCGCGGCGTTCTCGGCCAACCAGGTGTCGTTCTGGACCTGCGCGGCCAGAGCCTTTTCTGACAGGCCCTTGAACATCTCGCGATAGGCGGACACCCAGGTCGTGGTCTCCAGGCGGGCCATGGCTTCGCCCGTGTCTTCGGCGAACTCCTGTAGCGTGATCATGAAGGCGATCATCGCCTTGTTCTGCGCCACCCAGGCGGCGAACTCCGGCTTGCCGATCTGGACGGCGGTCAGGATGCCGATCGCATCGGCGTCGCTGGCCCGCGCGAAGGCCGTCACGTGATCGATGTTGAGTTGGCCGCCGCCGGCTTCGAAGTGCTGATAGCCGCGCAGCGACAAGCCCAGGGCTTCGGCCAGGGCGCGGGGTTTGACATCGCGGATGGCGCGCACCGCCCGCAGCGCCCGCGACAGGAGCTTCGAGCGCTGATTATCCTCCGTGTCCCTACTCATCCAAACTCACGCAAAGGCGATCTACCCTAGGTGTAACAAGGCTTGGGCGCATAGCGAAAGCCGTCAGCGCCAAGTTGCATTATTGGCCGCGCTTGACCATCACGTGCGCCATAGGCGGACTTCGCGGGGATGTCACGGTCAAATATTCAGCAAATAGAGCTGCGCAATATATTTGCGCAAAGGCGCAAACATTCTGCGTAACCCTGTTATTGTTCTTACAAGTATCTTATGGTTGCATTGAAATCTAGCTATGACTATTTGTGTAGTTGTGGCGAGCGATGGCGATGACTGGCGTGCGCTCTCAGAGTCTGGAGATTCGCGTGAGGGTAAGCGCGCCCGGCAAGCCGAAAGACCCGTTCAGCGCGGCTTTGGACGCCCTGCGCCAAGAACTGCGGAGCGGCCAGCTGGTCCAGGGCGAGCCGCTCACCATCACCGACATTGCCGATACCCTGGGCCTGAGCGCGACGCCGGTGCGTGAGGCGCTATCGCGGCTGGCGGGCGAGCGACTGATCGAGGATCGCAGGGGGCGCGGCTATTTCGCGCCGCGTCTGGACGTCTCAGACCTCGTCGAGCTCTACGGCCTGCGACGGCTTTATCTGGCCGAGGCGCTGGCAGCCGACGCCGCGCCCGCGGCCTTTCCGACCCCGGATGAGGTCGAGCCCGCGCTGTCGGCGGCGGTTCAACTGAGCCAGATGCTCGACTGGATCGCGGCGCGGGCCGGCAATCGCGCTCTGTTCGACGCCTATCGCCAGGTCTGCGAGCGATTGGTCCCGTCCGTGCGTGCGGAAGCTCAGGTCTTTCCGCTCGCGGAGGAGCTCGGCGCGCTTCAGGCGGGTCTCGGCGATCCAGGCGAATTGGCCGCCGCCTTGACCGATTTGCATGAAGCGCGGCGTCTGCGGGCCACTGAGTTGATGCGCGCCATACGCGCTGGGGCGAATATAGCGTCCTTATAGCTGCAATATACTGCCAATGCAGAACGCGAGGTGCGCTGATGAAGACGCCGCAGATCGTGCGGTCACTTCAATCCCAGGAGCAAGCCATGACCAAGACCCGCAAGATCCACCTCGTCCGCGTGGGCGACGCCAAGCGCCTGACCAAGGGCCAAGGCACCCTCGGCGTCGAGATCAACCTGAAGCCGGGTCGCGACGCCGGCTGAGCTTCCGCGGGCTGCCAAGTCGGCAGCCGCCGCGATGCCGTCCCACCGGTTGTGAGGAGGCTTCCATGACCGCTGAACGCCAGACCCGATTCATTTGCCTCGGCAGCGCCCGGGCTGTGACGCGGGGCGGGCCCGACGGGGGCCTGGAATTCAATCTTACGCCCGGTTGGGTCGGTACGCCGCTCGCGATCCGTGTCGCGAGTTCCCGTCCAGCGCCGGCACGCTCCGGCAAAACCTGGAGGACGCTATGAAAGCGATCCAAACCCGCCGCATCGTCAAGCTCGGCAAGGCCAAGCGCCTGACGCGCGGTGGCGGCGACCACGGCTTCGACTTCAAGTTCCTGCCGATGGAACCGCAAGGCTGAAACGCCTCGGGCGGCGGCCTCGGCCGCCGTCCACCCGCCTGGAGACGCCATGTACCTCAGACCGGACGTTCATCTGGCCCGGCTCGAATCGGATGTTGTGCTGCTCGATGCCGGTCGGGGCGAATACCTTTGTTTAGCCCAGGCAGCAGAAGCCTTCGCGCAGCCCACCGCCGGGCCTACGCACATCCTCGATAAGGATCTGGCGGAGGAAGCCGCCGCGCTTGGCTTGACCGGAGCCGGCGTATCCTTGGCTGTGGCGTTGCCGCCGCCAGCGGCGGCCGATCTTGTCATGCATCCCGATAAGCTGCTGACCCGAGCCGATCGAGTCGCCGGGATCGTGGCGTATCTGACCGTACTTAGACGCTACCACGGCCGCCCGTTCCCCCGCCTCCTGAGCTATGCCGCGAGAAAGCGACGCCCGATGCCGCCGCAGTCTCTCGCCGCCCTGGCCGACCAGGTCACGGCCTTTCGGCAGATCCTGCCCTGGGCGCCGTTCCAAGGCGTGTGCCTCTACCGCTCCTTCTACCTCCTGGCCTTTTTGCGCCGGCGAGGCTTTGAGGCGACCTGGGTGTTCGGCGTGCGGGCCTGGCCGTTCGAAGCCCATTGCTGGTTGCAGGTCGGCGACACCGTGCTCGACGACAGCCTCGATCACGTCCGGCCGTTCACCCCGATCCTGGCGATCTAACGATGTCCGACTACGCGATCCTGACCTGGCGGCCGGGCGACGGCGCCGCGCGCCGCGCGCTCAAGGCGGCCAAGGCGATCCTCAAGCGCCTGGGGCTGGAGGGGATGGGTGTACAGCCCGGGCTGGAAGTCTGGGGTTCGAGCGCGACGCCGCCCTCGATCTGGCTTTCGCCCACCCATGACGGCCTGATCGTCGGCGACGTCATTGGGCGACCACAGGCGACGTGGACCGCCGAACCACTCGCCTGCGCCAGAGCCTTGTGCCGGAATGTCTGGGGACGCTACGTGGCCGTCTTCCGGGAAACTAACGGGGCGGCCATCGCCATGTTGCGCGATCCTTCGGGCGCGGTCGAAGCCTTGGCCTGGCGCTGTGAAGGCTTGACCCTCGTGGCCTCGGATCTCGATGGGCTGTTGGAGGCCGTCCCGCCCGCCGAGCTTGCCGTGGATTGGGATCACCTCGGCCGGGCTCTCGTCGATCGCTTGGCCCTGGCCGGCCGCTGTCCACTGCGCGGCGTGCTGGCGGCGACGCCGGGGACCATGCGCTGGCTGGATGGAACGGAGGCCTTGGCGTGGCGGCCAGCGGATTTTGCCCGGCTGTCGCAGGACGACACCGAAGCGACCCGCCGTGGCCTGGTTGGAGCGGTCGATATGGCGATCTCCGGGCTGTCCCGGCCCGGCGCGCGCGCCATGGCCGAGCTTTCTGGCGGGCTGGATTCCTCGATCGTCGCGGGCGCGTTGGTGCGGCAGTCGAACCTCACGGTGGTGCAGTGGCTGCATTATTTCGTCGAGGACGCCGGAGCGGACGAGCGCCACTATGCGCGCGCCGCCGGCCGACACCTGAAGATCGAGGTCACCGAGGCGCCCAAGGCGACCCTCGGCCTGGATCTCGACGCCCTGGCGATGGCCGCGCGATCCATTCGACCGAGCGGCGCCATCGCCGACGCCCACTACGACCAGGATATCGCCGCCCGCGCCCGGCGGCTGGGCGCCGAGCAGCTGTTCACCGGCTTGGCGGGCGACACGGTGTTTCTGGCCGGTGGCGGATCGCTGCTGGCGGCCGACGATTACTGGCGGCGTCCGTTCTGGTCGGTGGGCTTGGCCCCGGCGCTGCAGATCGCGCGAAGGAGCCACAAGTCGGTCTGGTCGGTGTGGCGAGAGGCTCAGGCCGCCCGTATGGGCTGGCGACGACCCGCGCCGACCGGGGAAACCGCTCATCTTGCGGCCAAGTTGCGCGGTCTTACGCCAGCCGGCCATGCCTGGTTCGAGGGTCTTGAGAATGTCGCGCCGGCCAAGGCGCGTCAGGTTCGCCACCTGGCCCAGCAACTACAGGTCTCCGGACGAACGGCGCGAGGCCAGGTGATCGAGCTTGTCCACCCCTTGTTGGCCCAGCCGGTGATGGAAATGTGCCTAAGCTTGTCAGCTCGGGCGCAGACCGGCGGCGGCGGCGACGATCGGCTGATGGCCCGCGAGGCCTTTCGCGAACGCCTGGCGCCAGAGATCTATGCCCGGCGGTCGAAGGGCGATCTTGGCCGGCACTATGGCAGAGCGGTGGCCGAGGAGCTGCCGGCCTTGCGCGAACTCCTGCTGGACGGCTGTCTGGTCCAGGCCGGCCTGCTCGACCCGGCCGTCCTGGACCAGTTGCTCGCGACCGAAACCCTGATCTGGAAGGGACCCTATCGTGAGATTGTCGAGGCCGTTATCCTCGAGCAGTGGGCGCGTTCATGGACGCGCCGTCTGAGCCGACTGACCCGACCCGCCTTCGCCGAACGCCTGGTCCAGGAAGTCTAGCACCTCGCTGTAGAGATGGCGCACGTTTCCTGGCGCGTTCACCACATGGCCCTCGCCCCAGAACGTCAGAAGCTTGGCGTCCTTGCCCTGGCGATAAAGCGCGGCGAACATTTCCGCGCCCTGACCGTAGCTGTACTCGTCCAAGTCGCCGTAAGCGAGCAGGACGGGGGCGGTGATCTTGTCAGCCTGAAAGAGCGCGCTGTTGCGAATGTACCGTTCCGGCGCGGCCCAAGGTGACGCGCCGACCGACATCTGACCGGTCTCGAAATAGGCGAAGGTGCCCAGGAATGGCAGACCCTCCTCCGGCGTCGATTGCAGGACGTTGTTCCCCCACCGGGTGACCATGTCGGCGATCCCCGACGTCGAGACGATTGCCTTGAAGCGGCCGGATTGAGTTGCAGCCGAAAGGGCGGCCTGACCCCCGAAGCTGTGACCCCAGATCGCGACCCTTCGCGTGTCGGCCAGGCCCGCCGCGCCTGCCGCGTCGGCGACGGCGAGGATCTCTTCAGCCAGGCCCTGTGCAGGCTCGTTCGGAAAGCGGTCGTGAGGCAGGCTGGCATAGAGCACCGCATACCCGTGTCCTGCGAGGACCGAGGCGGCGATCGTCGTGTAGCCGGCGCCGGGGCGCGCGTCGGCTGGCGGCCCCGCAGCGCTGAACACCTCCCCAGGGTAGGGGATGACGACCAGAGGCGGCGGATGATCGGCGCGCCAGCCTGGCGGCATGACGATCCAGCTCGTCAGCGACTCGCCACGAGGTCCCTTGTGCGACATCGGCCGGACGTCGCCAAAGTCGATCTCGGCCAGCTGGGGATTAAGGGTCATGAGGTCGACCGTTGTATTCTCGCGACGCGCCTGCAGAGTTTCGACGCCATGACGGTCGCGATCGGCGACCACCGACCAGCCGGTGTTGGTGACGATCAGGGCCCGGTCTTGCGCGGGTCCAAGGTCTTGTTCGCCCGCCACCGTCAGGCGGATCAGGCGATCTTTCCGGCGGATCAGAAGCTGTTCGCCGCCGACCAGTCGCGCCATGGCTGGCCGACCCTGGTCTCCGAGGGTGGGCGTTGGCGCGGCGGTCACCGCGTCGAGGGTCCGAACTTGGCCGCCGACGAGGCGAAACGCGCCGCCGTTCCCGGTCAAGAGCATGCGGCCCCACGGATCGCTCACGATACGATCCGGACGGATCGGGGCGGTGTCGGGAAGCAGCGGCGCGGTCTTACCGCCGGACACATCCAACCAGGTCTCATGGCCGCCTTCGGCTTGCGCGCGCGGACGACCGAAGGCCACCGGCGTCTCGCCCACCCAGCCCGCGCGCGGAATCTCGAAGCCCTCGTACGTGAAGTCGAGATGGGTACGAACCTGATCGATGCGGCGGGTTGAAAGCCGATCGCCATCGGGCGTCACCAGGACCAGCGCCCCTTCGCTCGGTGTCTGGCCGGGTCGGCGTGCATAGACCAGCAAGCGATCCGAGCGCGGGGCCCAGGCCATCAAGAACGACGAAAGATCGCAATCGTCGCAGCCATGAAGCGGTCGACCGCTGGCCAAGTCAAAGACCGTCAGATCGCGCCGGCGCGTGGCGGTTCCGCCCAGGATCGTGTCCTTGGCCTGCGGCTGGATTTCGGCGCCGTACTTGTAGGCCGCCACAAAGCGCCCCGTGGATGAGAGTTCGAGATCCAGGAACTCGCCCTGGGCGAGCGCCGTCACCCGGCCGGTGTCGACGTCGATCCTGGCAAGCAGGCGTTGGAAACCTGGAGCGCCGGCGTCCAGATACTTGCCGCTGCCGATGGTCAGCACGCTGGGCCCACCGCCCTCGGCCGTAACCTTGGCGGCGGCCGAGCGGTAGGCCATGCTTTCCCAACCCCGGCGAAAGACGAAGTGAGGCCGCTCCGGAAGATTGACGATGGCGATCACCTGGTGATCGCCGCGCCACTGCGCGGTCCGGCCCAAGAGCGAGAAGTCCAGGCCGACGCCCAGCCATCGGACCGCGCCGGTGGCCATTTCGACCACGCCGGTTTCGGATTGGTGGCCACGCATCCTCGTGACGAGGACGCGCTGCCCGTCCGGTGAAAAGGCGCCGGCGGTGTAGCCGGCGTCGGGATCCTGCGCCAGTAAGGGCGTTGCGGCGCCGGGATGGGTGAGGTCGACTTTGTAGAGGCGACGGGCCGCATATTGGGGCAGGGCGCCATAGTCGAAGCGCGGGGCCTTGTCGGGGGCTTGGTCGATCGTGATCACCAGCCACCGTCCGTCGGGAGAGGAGCCGATCACCGACCGTTTGTCGACCTTCATCAGGTCGTCGATCGTGAACGGTCGGGCGTGAACAGCCGTGGCGAAAAGCGCGCAGCACAGCGCCGCGCACTGCAAGAGCAGTCGCATGGGAAAAGACCTTTTTAGGGGAGGTGCGGCGGGCGCGGTTCTCCGCGCCCGCCGTGAGGGCTACCAGCGCTTGGTCAGTTGGATCGCGATCACACGCCCGAGCACGTCGGCATTGGCCGGATCGTAGCCGACCCCGTCGAGCGAATCGTAGAACGGCGCTTTCGTGCCGAGCAGGTTCTGCACGGACAGCGTCGCCGACACGCCATGCAGCGGACCGTCAGGCGCCGGTGCCGTCCAGCCGAGTAGGACGTCGGCCGTCGTCCAAGACCCGATCTTCTGGCCGGCCGAAGACTTGTAGTCGTCGACATAGTGGACCGAGAGGCTGGTCGTGAACGGCCCGTGGGTCCAGCTGGCCCCGGCGACAGCGCGCAGATCGACCGGGAATCCGGCGAGGTCCACGAACTCGGTCGAGGGGGCGGACGGGCTGATCCGGCGGCTGTACTCGAAGAGATAGGAGAGGTTTGCCGTCAAGGTGACGGTCTCCTTGGCCACCGCAACCGGCCAGGCGCCAGTGACGTCTAGGCCGCGTACGTCCAGCTCGCCGGCGTTGAGGTTGCGCGCGTCGATGATCGTGCCATAGGCCGTGGCGGGGAACAGTTTCGGCGTCGAGCTGGTCGCTGCGTCAATCAAGGCCTGCGCAGCCGAAACGTCGGCCGAATTGCTGGCGCTCAGCCGCCGCACGAAGTCCTTGTAGATCGGGTTCTTCAGCGCGTTGAGGATGTCCTCGTAGACCGGGTGGCCGACCTGGTTGGAAAACTTGGTGTCGAAATAGGTGATCCCCAGTCGCGCGCCCGGACGCGACACCGGCGTGAAGTCGACGCCCGTCGTCCAGGACTTGGCCGTCTCAGGCCGAAGGCCAAGATTACCGCCGGTCTGGATCAGGCTCAGCGTATTGCCCGACACGTCCGGCACGAAGGCGGCGCTGATCGTATAGGGCTCGTAGATGTCGGCCAGGGTCGGCGCCCGGAACGACGTCCCGTAGCTGGTCCGCAGCTTGACGCCTTCGACCGGCTCCCAGACCACGCCGACCTTGGGGTTCTTAGTCGTCCCGAAATCGCTGTAGCGCTCTATGCGGCCGGCCAACGACAGCTCCAGGCGATACACTCCTGGAATATCCTGATGCGGTCCGACGATCGGCACGCGCAGTTCCGCGAAGGCCGAGCTGACGTGGCGATCGTAGAGTGTGCCGCCCGCTGCGGTGACCTTGGCGCCGGAGGTGTAGTAAGCGTCGCGGACCAGGAAGTCTTCCTTGCGCAGCTGGCCGCCGACGGCCAGCTTCAGGGGGCCGCCCGGCAGTTCCACCACCGTACCATCGACCTTCAAATTGACCGACGAGACCCGGTTGCGGCGCCAGTGGTGCTGATAGCCGCTTTTGATGAAATCCTTCACCGTCTGGCTGTTGGCCGCGCCGTCGCCATAGGGGTTGAAGTAGCCGTCCCGCGCGGTGGAGAACGCGGTGGCGGGGTCGTCGGCCACTGAGCCGAGCGCCTCGCGCAGGAAGCCGGAATTGAGAGCGTGGTCCTGCCGGCTTTCACCGCGATCGGTGGAGTAGGCCCCGTAGAGTTCCCCGCGCCAGGTTCGGCCGAAGTCCCGCGCCGCGCCCAGCGAAAGTCCGAGGTTCTCGGCCGTGCCCACCGCTTTGACGGGACCCACGGCGCCGGTGAAATCGTAGGCGATCAGTTGCGAGGTCTCGCCGGTGATCGGCACGAAGTAGGGGTTGGCGTTGGTGACCGTGAGGATCGTCGAGGCCGCGCCCTGGCTGAAGCTGAACTTGCGATGGGTGTAGAGCGCGTCAGCCGTCAACTCGACCTTGCCCAGGGTCTGGGCGAGCGTCCCATAGACGCTCTCGCGCTCCTGGTCCGGCAGGGTGTCGGAGCCCAGGCGCGGCTCGCCCAGGTTCATGGTCCCGGCCACGAAATCGCTCGCCGTCAGACCCGTCCCCGTCGACGGGATCGCGTAGATCGGGACATAGGCTCCGGCCGCAGGGCTGTAGTCGACGATGTTGCCAGGGTTGGAGAACTGGGTGCGATGGTCCGTGCCGCCCAGGGCGCGCAAATCGCTGCTGGCGGTTTGCCTTCGCGCCGACGCCGCCAGGGCGTCGCGTTGATAGTATTCGCCGGAGATCACCGCGCGACCGCCGCTCCAGGCGGTCCCGAAGGTCTGACCAAACTGCAGTTCCTTTGCGTCGCCCTTCTGGCCGATGCTCGAGCGCACGCGGGTCTCGGCGCCTTCGAACTTCTGGCGCAGGATCACGTTGACCACGCCTCCGACCGCATCCGCGCCATAGAGCGCCGAGGCGCCATCCAGCAGGACCTCGACGTGATCGATGGCGCCGGTAGGGATCGCCGAGACGTCCGCGAAGTTGCCCTTCAAGCCCGTGCCGGCCATGCGCCGGCCGTTGAGCAGCACCAGTGTGGCCGAGTTGCCCAGGCCGCGCAGATTGACGCCCGAGGCGACGGTGTCGTTGACGAAGGTGCGGTCCGAGCCGAGCAATTGGCTCGCCGGCGTGGCGCCGCCGCTGAAGTTCTGGGGCAGGGCGCTGAGCGCTTCGGCCAGATTACCGTAGCCGCCACGGTCGATGTCCTTGCGATCGAAGGACACCACGGGCGAGGCGCCGTCACGCGCGCCACGGATCAGCGAGCCGGTCACCAGGACTTCGGTGACCTCCGTCGCCGCCACCTCGCCGGTTGCATCAAAAGGGTCGGCGGCGTTCGACCCCGTGGTCACGGTGCGCGGCTTGAGGATGAACCCGTTGCGGCCGCCGCGGCGAATGTCCAGCGGCGCGCCAGCCACAAGTTGGGCGATCGCCGCTTCCGGCGTCAGGTTGCCGTGCAGGCCCGCCGTCCTGAGCCCGGCGACCAGTTCGGGCGCGAACGAGACCTGGCGACCACTCTGGGCGGCGAAGGTCTGCAACGCGGCGTCTAGCGGCCCGGCCTGGATGTTGAACGCGATGACCTGGGCCTGTTCGGTCGGTGCGGCCAGGACGGGCGCGGCCGAGGCGGCGCCCAAGAGCGTGATGGCCAGGCCCGCGAGCAGGCGCTGTTTCAAGGTGGTGCTAGGCAAGATCGGTCCCCTCCGACGCCCAGCCGGCGCCCGTCAATGGACGGATCTTCTGTGCACGGCGCATGGCGTCGCGGCTTTGACGCGCCAGACGGCCTTGAACCCTGTTGCTCCGAAAAAGAATTTCAGTGGCCCGTCGACGGTTGGGGCCCGCGTGTCAGGCGGATGACGCCCGGCTCTGACCGGCTGACGACGAAGTCGTTCAGTTCGGCGGCCGCGCTGACGAAGTAGTCGGTATCGCCGACGTCGAAAGTGCCACTGATGCTGGCGGGGTCTTGCGGGCCGACGTCGAGGACGATCTGGGTCTTGTCATAGCGGTTGATCTCGGCCACGGCGGCGGCGAGCGGCACGTCGTTGAACACGAGGCGCCCGGTGCTCCAGCTGGTCTTCGTCGCGACGTCGACCGGCGCCGGACGTGGCGCGGGCATAGTGGTCGAGAGCGCCTGACCGGGCGAGAGCCGCCAGACCGCAGGTTTTGCTTCGCCTTGTTTGCGCACCTCGACCGAACCACGAACCAGAGTGACCTGGGCGCCGCCATCGTCACGTCGGACATCGAAGCGTGTGCCCAGCGCGGTCACCGACGTGTCTCCCGCCCGCACGACGAACGGTCGCGTGGCGTCATGGGCCACATCGAACATCGCCTGGCCCGTTTCGAGGTCGAGGTCGCGGTGATCCTTGCTGTAGCGCACGACGATTTTGCTGGCCGTGTCGAGCATGACCGTCGAGCCATCGGTAAGCCGCACGAGCCGCTGCTCGCCGACCCGGGTCGTATATGTGGCGGGTCCCCACGCGCGGTAGAGGCCGACCCCGCCGATCGCCAGAAGCGCCAGCGCGAAGGCCAGTCCAAAGCCCAGCGCGGCCCCAGGCAACCGCCGGGGCGCCCGAAGCGAGATCTGTCCGCGCGCGGCGTCGATCGCGTCCTGGATGTCAGGGTCGGACTTCAGGCGTTCGCTCTGTCGCCAAAAGGCGTCGACGGCGTCGTACGCTTCCTTGTTGCCGGGTCCCTTGCGCCATAGGCGGAAGGCTTCCATGTCGGCGGCCGGAACATCGCGCTTCTTCAGCCGCGCGAACCAAGCGGCCGCTTCGGCCTTGGCTTTTTCGGAAGGGGCGATCGAAAGACTCATCTCAGGCTTCTTCTTCTTCGTCCTGAACGCGTCCAATACAGTGCTCGATGGCCTTGCTCAGCCGCCACTCTACAGCCTTCACCGATAAACCGCAGCGTGTAGCGATCTCTTCATAAGTCAAACCGTCGAAGCGGCTCAAGACGAAGACGGTCCGATAGCGCTCGGGGATCGATAGGATCGCTTCCTTGAAGAGGAGGTCGTCCACCGGCGTGGCGATGGTCTCATCCTGGCCAGTTGACGACTGGACCCGTTGAACGTGGCGGCCGCGGACCGCGCGGCGGCGCAGCAGGTCCTTGGCGAGGTTGGAGGCCACCCGCATCAACAACGCCTGGGGGCGTTGGATTTCGGAGGCGTCGCGTGACGTCAGCCGCGCATAGGTCTCCTGGACTACATCTTCGGCGTCGGCGTCCATTCCGCGCCCGAAGCGCCGGCGCAGCATGGCGCCCAGCCAGGGCGCATAGCGCCTATAGAGCTGATCCATGTCGTCGTGCTCGTCCCAGTCGCCCTCGGGCTGGGTCGCCACGCGCGGAATCTTGCGGTCCATCGCCTACTCCGTCGGTTCGACGGGGCCTTTCGGAAACTCCATGGCGGGCAAGGGCGCGCGACCGCGAACCGCGGACACGGGGGCGCGTCCCGGGGGCGCGGGCGCTGTCGCCGAGCCGCTGTGATCGGCTCGTCGCTATGGCTCTTAGGCATCGCACGGGGTTTCCACGCCCCACCAGCGCGCGAGGCGCCGGCCCCGAAATCCTGAATCAATCGGGACTCGGGCGCAAGCCGGGGATCGTTGTTAGGCGAAATTGGGGGCGGGCGTTGGAAACCTTGCGATGAGGAAGGCCCGCCGACTTCAGCGCCGACCGCCGCCGATGACCCCCGGCTCCAGGTCGGCGCCTATAGGGCGGCGCCCGCGAGGGGGAGAGTAGGGGCCTAGGAGGCGAAGAGGAAGGGTGGAGCTCCCGCCTTTGGCACGGCCGCGCTCTACGGCGGTGGGTGCCCGAGCCAGTCGCGGCGGTCTCGGCCCTGGAAGGGGACGATTGCCGACGTAGCAAATCTGACTCATAGCCGAAGTTAAAAGCGTCTGCTTCGTGCTGACAGTTAGTTCGACGGTATCCTGATAGTAGGGATGAAACCGCCCGCCTCGGCGTTTTGATCGTAGATGAGCCAAGGCAGGTCGGCCTTGGGCATGCGGACTCGTCCGGTCTCGATCGCCAGCGAAGCAGGTAGGGCAGGAAACACGTGCACGAGGACGTTCTCGCCATGAGCCGTCTTGATGCGTTCGAGCAGCTTGCGCAGCTCGCGCCGGTAGGCCGCTTGGTCGTCGGCGCGGCGCAGGATGTCGTTGTGCGGGTCCTTGGCCGTGAGCGACCAGATCGCCACCTCGGAGCCTAGCGTTGCGGCGATGCGCTCATCGGTGATGGTCGCGCTGACCGCCAGCTTCAAGGCGACGGTTCCAGGCTTGCGCTCAGGTTCGGCCGTTTCGAACACGATGGCTGGCTGGGCCGTTTGCCAAGCCCAGGTCGCCGGCTCACGATGTCGTTGGCGCACCGCCACCGGAACAATATCTCCCAGGAGACGTCCCAGTTCGATCAGGAGCGGCTGGGGTGCGAGCGCGAAGACGCTCAAATGCCGGATCTCCTGCCGCTCGATACGGCCCTTCACTTTGCTCTCGAACTGTCGGAGCAGGTTTGTGCGCTGGAACGTCCAAAAGTCCTGTTCGTGGTCGCGGAACGCGCTTCCGACCAGCTCCAGGTCGATGGTCGTCCCGTGAGCTGGATGATTATCAGGGGGCATGGCCGCAAAGATCGATCGTGTCGAGACCAGCGCTTCGTTCTGCCCAATATCGGCGCCGAACCGAATGACGTGTGAGGCGCGATCCGGATCCATTCCGCAGACGATCCCGATGCGGTCTTCGTGCTCTTTCTTCATAGCCAGCAGCACAGATTCGGGGTGGCTATCGACCTCATCGACGTCGATGAGTTTGTGGTCCCTGGCGCACATCAGCATCAGGTTCTCAAGCGAGCGCGCCAGTTTCGGCGAGCGCACGGGATCGCCTCGCGGCCCCGTTTCCTTATCGGCGACGATGTGGGCGATGAAGCCGAACGTCCCATCTTCCTTGCCCGCGACTAGGTCGCCCACAAGGTTCTCGTTGCATCCCCGGTACTGACAGCGCCCGCCGGCCTTGGCCCAAAGCGCCGACTGCACCTTCTGGGGAATGTTGGTTCTGGACATGGATTGGCTTCGTGTTGGAGGCCTAAGGCGAGGCTAGGACTTCGTAAAAAGGGTGACGGAGTATTCGAGGCTGACCAGGAAGCGCAGCTTGACGATCATCAGAACCGCAAAGTCGATCCCTCGATCGCCGTTGACCAAATCCATCATCGAGGCCGCGTCCTCGAGGCTGGGGCGGACCGGGAAGCTGGGATGGGAGTGCCATTCCCCCAGATAGTTGAATCTCTCGTAGTCCGAGCCCGTGCGCTCGAAAAAGGCTTCGAGCGCGGCGGCGTGATGGGCAGGACTGCGCACGAAGTGCGCGACGCTGCCCGCCTGGTCGTCGACGGAAAAATCAACGACACGGAAGTGACCCGCCTTGACCTGCTCGCCCATCAGAACGCCGCCAATTTCGCGTCGGCCGGCGGCGCGAAGATGTCCGCGAAGTCGAGCTACGACCTGCGGCGAGATCTCAATCTGCATCTGCGGTAGTGGGGAAGAGCTCTTTTAGGAGCTGGCCGACTTCCGTGGCTGCGTCGGCCTCGTGATCGGGACCCCAGCTTCCATCGGGGCTATAGGTGATCGGATAGGTTTCGTAGGGACCGCTGAAGATCCATTCGGCCTTGAAGCCGAGAACATAGGCTGAATACGGAAAGTCGGAGCCGTTCGTGTTGACCAGAAGGTCGAGCGCGAACTGGGTCAGATGGCCGGCGATGGCGCCGACGTCCGCATCGGAGGCGACCAGGGGGGCGGCGTCGACGACATCGACGGCGTAGTCCTCCGGCGATGTGGCGGTCCATGGCACGTCGCGACTGGCGTACCACGACAGGATCTGATTGCGCGCCCTTTGGGGCGGCGGATCGTGGTCGGGGGCGGAGCGCGCGACCAATCCGCCAACGCCGCCCGCGAACACCTCGCCCCACAGCATCGGCTTGCTCTCGGCCTTGGCGACCGAAGCGCAGAGATTGAAGACCGTCGGCTCGGCCGTGGCGTCGACGATCAGGTCGCATTTGGACAGCAGGTCCATCACGCTTGCTGTCGTGTCGGCGCTTTCTTGTCCGCCCAGCAGGACCGACCGTGCGATGACCTCCGCGTCAGGCGCGATTTCCAGCAGACGGTTCTTCAGCGCCTGGCTCTTGTTCACCCCGACGGCGCGCAGGTCGAGGTCGTTTCGGACGACGTTGTCGGGAAAGAGCAGGTCTGGATCGATCAGGGCGAACCCAGAGACGCCAGACCTGGCCAAGGAGACAGCGACCTTCGAGCCCAACGATCCGCAGCCGACGATCCCGACGCGTTTGTCGGTCAGTACAGAGAAGCGCTCAGGCAGCCGGCGGCGCGCGGGACCTGACAGGATCGTCCGATATTCCAGGACCTTCATCTCCTTCCCGCCGAAGAAACCCGGCAGGCATATGGTCTGGCCGCTCACCAGGATCAGAAAGGCGAAGCCCTTGTTCCTGAGGACTTCGAACTGGGCGTCCAGGCCGTGCCGCCCGACCAGATCGAGCAGCTTGTCGGGGGTGAGAGGTCTTGGAATCCTTTCGCCGTCCGGCAGCCGAAACGCGAGCGCCGGCCACTTCGTATAGCCTGGGTCACGCGGCAAACTGCGCGCGAAGATTGGCGCGTCCTTTTCGCCCAGCCGCGTCACTTGGGCGACCCAAGCATCGGCGTGGCGCAGCTCAGTGATCTCAGCGTCCAAGACATGACCGGGCGGCAAGGCCAGGAGATTCTGGCGTGCCTCGTCGGCGAGGGCGAAACGCATGGTTTCGCCGCGAACCTCCTGACCCAGGGTGGTCTTGTGGGCCGAGGGCACCGGCGCGGCCTGCGCGTCCTCTTCACCGACCAGAAGGCGATAGGCGCTTTCGACCAACATTGCGCCAGTCGTGTCCGAGCGCCAGTTGTCGGCCCGGTACTCCAAACAAAGTTCGCCGCCGGCTCCGTACTGGTGCGGCGAAAGAAGAGTCGCGTCCTTTGGCCGGACCGAAGGTGGAACGTCCGGAAAGAAGTCAGGATAGGTCAGCGTGAAGGCGATGCGGTCGTCCTCTCGAACAATCGCGAAACTGGCCGTCAGCTTAAAGTCGCTCTCCAGGTGCCAAACTACATCGACGAGCCAAGGACAGCGCTCCTGCAGCTCCGCCAGCTGAGCTCGCTCCTCGCGCGCGCGTCCCGGAAGGCTGACCCACCAAATCAAGCGAAGCCCTTCGGGGTGGTCGGCACGCGCGGACTGTTGGGGAAGGACAGAGCCGCCGCCGGGGCCGCAGAAGCAGCGTTCAGGAAGCCCGCCAGCCCCGAGCGTTTGAGAGAACGCTCGGCGACGCCACCTCCCATCGACGGCGAAAGGCTTTCCATCAGGCGACGCGGATCGGTCTGGCCGGCGGCGTAGCCGAAGTCCTGGCGGGCCTGACGAAGCCATTCATAAAATGCGGTCGCGCGCTGGGGATGGGTCTCCCACTTGTCGGCGAAGTTCTCCAGCGGGTCAGTCGGGTTGGCGATGACATATTTGCGCCCGTCGTGCTGGATGTGGTTGTCCATCTTGCTCAAGATCGCCAGCAGCGCCTCGGCGATGGTCTCCTCTGAGCCGTAGGCATGGGCCGCAAGGGTTGTGATAATGATCGAGATCGGGCGGTCGTCGAGATTCCCGGCGAACCTTGAATCCCGGTGCCGCTTGAGGATCATGATCGCGGCTTGAAGTGGGGTGCGGACCTTGTAGTCGGGAATGCTCTCGACGCTCGCACGCAAGGATTCGGCGAGGGTCTGCTTTCGACGGTTTAGGACGGCGATCATCCGCCTGCGGAACCACTCCGAGTAGCCCTTCGGGTTGGAACGGCACCAATCGGCGTCGAGGATCCTGTAGTTCCAGCGCTCATTGTCGGTGATGGCGATCGCCGTATCGACCCAGTCGGTGCTGAACCGTTCATTTTCCAAGAGCCGGCGTTGTCGAGCCGCGTCCGGCACGCACGGCACGACGTCCATGTGAAACTGCGCCTCATCGGCATAGTTCAAGACCCAGCACCGTCGCCCCTCGCGGATGGGCTTTGTCATGTTTTGCGCGCGGTGGTAGGCGCGGACCTCACCTTCGAGAAGTCGCTTCAAGCCTTGTTGGCTAAAGGTGCTGGTGGTCGCCGCGCGCAGCTCGCAAACCGAATCGACGTCGTAGTCCTCTTCGTCCGAGATCGGGCGGATCACGGTCCCGAGCCTGAAAGACCCCTGGACGTAGACCTGGGGCTGATAGGCCCGCAGCGTCGAAGCGGGGCGCAGGAGCCAATCGCCCAGCGATCGATAGCTCTGCTCGGCTTGCTCATAGCGTCGCTCGCTGATCGACAGTTCGTCCGCGAGCGCTTGCAGAAAGGTTTCGGCTTGGCGTGTTGTGCTGAAGCTAGACATGGCCACAGCAATACCGCCGTTTCATGATTCGTTCCAGGTGTGGGCGAGTGTGCTTTTCTCGCCCGCATACCGAGAACTTTTCCTGGCCGACTGTCAGAAGAGGGGGCTAAAATCCCGACGAAGCTGAAGGGCTAGCTCGTGATCGGGAAACTCTGCGAGGGCGTGCTCCCACCTGATAAGCGCCTCTTCTCTAGCCCCGGCATTCCAGAAGACGCCGCCTAGATTGAACCAAGCGTCAGCGCACAGCGGGTTGAGGGCGATAGCGCGTTGATAGGCGTCGATCGCATCTTCATGGCGACATAAGCCCACATAGGCGGACGCCAACTGTAACCAGCTCTTGTCGTCGGGCTGCAGGTGCTCGGCTTGCTGCAGAAGGAACGGGACGGCTTCTTCATGGCGATCGAGGAAAATCAGCGCAGTGCCAAGGCAATACCCGTAGTGGCCTTGGGCGAGATCGTAGGCTTGGCGAAAGCAGCGTTCGGCTTCGGTCCGATCGTCGATCTCTTCGGCCCAATGCCCAAGACGGTCCCAAAGATAGGCGGCGGGCTCGTCACCTAGCAGCGCAATTCCTGCGTCGAACTGGATTTTGAACGTGGCGTAATCGGGGCCGCGATAATCCTCCCCTTGGCGAAGGTAGAGGATGTTTAGCAAGCGTTCGCGAGTACCGCCCGGGCATCCTGGGTTGGCTGCAAGATACCGGTCCCAGAACGAAAGGCTCAGCCTGGCGTTCTCGTCGTTGGCCCTACCAAAGTTCGCGACTTGCCTTGCGCACCAACCCCAAATCCAATCCTGATCGCTAGCGTAGGGCAGGAGCGTGTTAATTTCCCGGAAGGCTGCCTTGCCGTCTCCAAGGTTGAAGAGGGCGTTCATGCGCCAGCTGGATACCGAGCGGCCGCCGACGCCCTCCGCGAAGACGACTTGGTCAAAGTGTTCTAGCGCTTGGGCATAGGAGCCTTGCTTCAAGGCATGGCGACCCAGCGCACTGTGGGCCTCGGGCAGATGCGGGGCGTAGTCCAGGGCCTCGCGGTATAGTTCAAGCGCTTTGGCGTCGTTTCCTAGCCTTTCGTGGCTGGTCCCGAGATTCTTGCAAATCTGCGCCCTTAAGGCGTCCCCCTCCTGTGGCGACAGGTTCTCCAACGCCAGAGAGTAGGCCTCGACGGCTTCGGCATCGCGCGAGAGGGCGCTGTAGGCATTGCCTATAGAATAATGAAGCCCAGCCGCCATGATCCGACCGCGGTCTATTTCCGAGGTCAGGAACGAGATGGCTTCGACGATCCGGTCAGGATTGTCGCTCCGACCTCCCATGCCAAGATTTATTTCAGCCATGTAGGCGCATCCCATCGCAGGATGCTGTGATCCCAGTAGCGCCTGGAAGCGGTCGAACGCCGCGCTGATCGCCCGATCGGACTGACCGCTTTCATATAGACTGTGCAGGAGCGCCGCCGCCGTCGCGACGTCGTCGGGGACGTGCAGGTGCGGCGGGGCGGCGCGCAAAATCGACGGCACGTCCCGGGGCAGAGCGGATGTCTGGATGAAGCGGACATCTCGGGTCGAGGCCGCGCTGGAGCGAGCCAACTGGGCCAGGGACTTCAAACGATCTTCCGAAAGTACATCCGAGAAGGTCACCGTCAGGGTTTCTTGATCGGTCCAATTGCGCTTTGTGTGCTCGTACTTGCGCACGACCGCTTCGGCCGAACAGATGCGAAGACTTTCAGTGGGGACGTGGAAGCAGACAAAGGCCGAATGGGGCTGCATCAGCAGGTAATTCAGGTTCGCGCGACGGATTTGAACGCTCAAAGATCCATCGACATTAAATGCTACTTCTGTTCCCTTCAGTTGAATGTGGAGGCGGACGTTGGTCGCCGCCTGGCGGTTAATCACCTCGATTTGCAGGTCGGTTCCGTAGTCCGCGCGGTCCGAGCCTTGGAGGATGAAGTCTTCTGAGGAAGTCAACAGAGCCTCGAAGGCGCGTTCGGCCTTGGCTTGTATCTCGTGATTGGGGTGTCGGTTCGGTAGATCGTCGAGATGTTTCATCGTCTTTAGATGACTATGATGTCTTGGCCCTAGCCTTGCGTCGCCTTCCTGCAGGTTGCTGAAGGTCAGCCCATGGCGCTCAGGGGGCGTGTTTCTTCTGTGGCGCAATGGGTGTGGTGGAAGCCTCAAAGAACCTTTGTGGGGCGTCTCCGATTTGCACGGAGTGTGCGTGTGTTCCGGTTGATCGTAAAATGGCGGTGACCCCCCGCTCGGATTTCACAAACGCCAAGTCCGAAGTCTGTCCGTTGGAGAAAGTCACTTGGGTTGAGGCAATCTCGGCCGTCGTCTCGCTACCGTAGCGATGGAGGCTGATGCGTTGGGTGAGGGTCTCGGCGACGACGCCGTAGAAAATAGTCATGGCATCAATCGGCCAGCGAGCGCCAGCTAGGTCGATGGCGTAGGCGCCGGGGATCGGGCAAGCAACTGAGCCGGTGCGCTCCGAGCCGTCGATTGCCGCTAGTTGGGACGATGGGACGGCCCGCATGACGAGGTGACCCATCCGCTCTCCATCAATAGCCCGCCCCTCCATATCGAACAGTGCCGCGATCCCTTTCGGGATGGGCGTGTTATCCGCGCCATGGAGTTGAACAGACAGTCGGGTGAAGTTCAACATTTGAGCGATGGCAGTAATCTCGCCAACCCAAGAAAATTTTTGAGCTTCAGCTAAATCCATGCATGTTATGTTTAAGGACTCGGCTTTTTTGCGCGCAGTTTTTGCAAAGCCCCGTGATGCGACCATAATGCCATGGTGCACGCCGGTCCGCTCGCATTTCTTCGCATAACTTTCTATGGCCTGGACGCCAATCTTGCGACCATTGTCTCGACACTCAATAGCGGTCAGATTTGGTCCGTGGTGGGTGTTCCGGGTAATGACCACATCGTGCTCGCGCAGACGGCCGGTATCGCGATCGCGTAGGCGTAGCGGTGAGGTCACGCTTACATCGTCCTGAAAAGCGAAGGCTTTTTCGAGCAGGGCCACGAAGTTCTGAAAGCGTTCTCCAGGGCGGGGTTTGGCGACGGTCGGGCTCATCGGGCGACTATGGCTGGATAGTGAGTTAGGCGTCACCGCCTTTTCGCAACAATACGGCAAGTCGGGATTGGCCAAGCGCTTGGGCTAAATGTCGTGTTTTTGGCGCGATTTTCAAATCCGGAGTTTGCTCGAGCCTGGGGGCAGGGCTTCAAGGGTAAACACAGCCCGCCATGGGGCGGAAAGAGAATCTTATACGAACATTGAAGCTGGGCAATTTCGGCGAGCGGTCGTTTTGAAGTCGAACCCGAGGATGCGTTGACGGCTACGACGATGGCGTAGAGAATCCGCCTAATCTTTTCGGGCGGCGCTAGCCGCCGTCCCAGGTCCTGACATGTACGTTCGCCGCCTCAGCATCCAAAATATTCGCTCGATCGAGACCTTCGAAATGAAGTTCGCGAGCCACGAGCTGGCCGGCTGGCACGTGGTGCTGGGGGCCAATGGCGCGGGTAAGTCTAGTGTCGTGCGCTCGCTGGCGCTCGCCCTGGCCGGTCCGAAGGAAGCAGCCGCGTTGCGCCAGAATTGGAGCACCTGGGCTAAGCACGGCACCAGCAACGGCCGCATCAAGCTTGATATCGAGTGTGGGCCCAAAGACGTCTTCACCAAGATCGGTCGCCGTGCCAGCACGGTCGATGTAGAACTCGAACTACGGCCCCTTGAGACGTCGATCGGCGGCCCCCGGTTTGAGGTGGCGGTGGCCTCCGGAATTCAGAAGGGCGAGCGCTCCATCTGGGGGACCAACTCCGGCTGGTTCTCGGCCTCGTTCGGTCCGTTCCGCCGCTTTACCGGCGGCGACCAGGCCTTCGACCGCCTCTTCTACTCCAACCCCCGTCTGGCGCCCCACTTGTCTGCGTTTGGTGAGGATGTGGCCCTGACCGAAGGCCTGCGCTGGCTGCGCGATCTACGCGTGAAGCAGCTGGAGAATGAGCAGGACGAGGGCAGGCTGCTGCCGGTCCTCATCGACTTCCTCAACAACTCGTCCCTGCTGCCTCACGACGCCAAGATCCACGAGGTTCGCGCCGAGGAGATCATCGTCCTCGACGGCGGTGGGGCGCGCGTGATCGTCGAGCAGCTCAGCGATGGGTACCGCTCGGTGCTGTCGATGATCTTCGAAATCTTGCGGCAGATGACCCGCGCCTACGGCGTCAACGACATGATCGCCGCTCTTGATGTCGAGAACAGCGCCGTGCGCCTTCCCGGCGTTGTGGCCATCGACGAGGTCGACGCCCACCTCCATCCGTCGTGGCAAAAGGACATCGGCCCCTGGTTCACGCGGTGTTTTCCCGAACTTCAGTTCATCGTCACCACCCACAGCCCGATTATCTGCCGTACCGCCACCTCGGTTTGGCGTTTGGGCAATCCGGGGACCGACGAGGCCGCCACCCGCATCGAGGGCGCTGCTCTCAATCGTTTGATCCACGGATCGATCCTGGACGCCTACGGGACCGAGTTCTTTGGGCGGGATGTTACCCGCTCGGAGGACTCAAAGGAGATGTTGCAGGAACTGGCGAGCTTGAACCGCAAGGCGCTGCGGTCTCAGCTGTCCGGCGAGGAAAAAGGCCGCCTTGAGGAGCTGCGACAGACGCTGCCGACCAGCGCCGCCGACACGGCCGTGGCCTAGGATGCTGAAGATTGCCGAACGGCCGCTATCGGACGCGGTCCTCCAGGTGCTGGCAGGCCTGCAGACGGGCGTGACGGGGGCCGGGACCTACGCTGCCCAGGTCGACGCCGCCAAGGCCGCATGGAATATCAAGACCTCGACCCATGCCAAGGAGGCCGCGTTCAAAGCGGTTCGCGACAATTTGGCCAAGATGTCGATCGGGCCTGTTCGCTGCGCCTATTGCGAGGACTCGCTCGCCGACGAGATCGAGCACATCCTGCCCAAGACGCTGTTTCCTGAATACACCTTCCTCTGGGCCAACTATCTCTTCGCCTGCGGGCCCTGCAATGGACCCAAGAGCAACAACTACGGCGTCCTCCAGGGCGACGTCATTGTCGAATTCGTCCGGAAAAAGGGCGATCCGATCGTGGCGCCCGCGGCCGGCGTTCACGCCCTGATTGATCCGCGGACCGAAGAGCCGCTCGACTATCTGGATCTGGATCTCGGGGGCACGACGCCCGACGGCGTCAAGATCGAGGGCACGTTCGAGTTCCTGCCGGCCTATGACCTCGACGCTCCGAACACGGCGCGAGCGGCCTACACCATCCGCATTCTCGGCTTGAACCGCGAGGTCATGCGGGTCGCGCGTCAGAACGCCTTCGGCGGGTTCCGGGCCCGGCTGCGCGAGTATGTCGACCAGAAGGCCGCGGCCGCCGAGGCCGCGCATCTGACCCGTCTGCAGCGCGATCTCCTCGCCACGCCGCATCTGACGGTCTTCGCCGAAATGCGCCGGCAGCGTGCGCTGCTGCCCGAGATCGACCAGCTGATCAAGCAGGCGCCCGAAGTGCTGGGCTGGAGCCTGGTTCCCGCCGGGGTCGCTGCGCCCTCGTGAGGAAGCCCCAGCCGCCCGGCAGGCTTGTTCGGGATCGGTCCGCGAAGTCGGCGGCAAGGGCGACGATCAACTCAATGGCTGAGGCTGAGGGCTTGTTGCCTCTCATACCCCTGATTCCCTGGATCCTCGGCGTCTCCGCAAGAGCGGCTCGAAAAGCTAGATGTTAGACGGCCAGCCATGGCCTCCATGTAGCGCGTGATGAATAGCCCCTGACTGGCCGCCAATGGAAATCGTGATCTAGAGAGCCGCCGGTTAGGCGTAGCTCTCCTCGCCATTCGATTCTGCGCGCCACCTTACCTAGCGAACGTCGTGTTCCTGGAGATGCGCCAATGCCCGCTTATGGCGCGAAGCCGATGCTCCGCTTGTGACTCACCGACCGTGATTGAGACAACTTAGTCAGGTTAATGATGCAGACGCGCGGCCGACACCCGGATCGAAACTTCAAGGCCGCCAGGGAGCCAGCGCCGTTCCAACTGGCCCTTCAGCAGTCGCACGACGGCGTCGTGCAGCAGCGATGATCCAAATCCCTCCGCCGCGTTTTCCGCCCGCACCTGGTGTTCGCTCGTTTCCCGCCAGAGCAGTTCGAGATCTCCGCTCGTCAATGAGATCTCCAGGCGTACCCGGCCCAACGGCGTCTTGAGCGCGCCGTACTTGACGGCGTTCGTCGCCAGTTCGTTCATCACCAGCGCCAGCGCCGTGGTGGCCGACCTCCCGATCGGGCCGTCATAGCCTTCTATGAACAGCTGCGCGTCAGGCCCCGCGATCGCGCCATAGGGCTCAAGCAAGGTCTGGAGTAGTCCGCGCAGGTTTGGAATTGCCGGAAGATGCAGGCCTCCGGCGTCCGAAGGCGAGACGTAGGCAGTCGCCCGTCCGAGGGCGTGGAGGCGCTTGCGGAGCGTCTCGGCGAACTCGGCGGCCGCAGGTTCGGCGCGAGCTGAAAGGGCGATGACCCCATCCATCACGGCGAAGATGTTCTTAATCCGATGCGAGAGTTCCAGGCTCATCAGCGCAGTCTGTTCCAATGCGCGACGTCGCTCGGTGACGTCTTGGGAAATCGAGACCACCTGAATAGGGCGACCGGCGGCGTCGAACACCGGTGAGACGATCACGTCCCACGTCTTTGGCTCGCCCTTGGCGGTCGGACAGTCGGCCGAGAAACGCGCGATGGCGCCACCGATGGCCTGATTGACCGCCGAAGTGACCGTCGCTCGCGCCGTCTCCGGCCAGAGCGTGGCCCAGGTCACTCCTCGCAACGGCTCAAAGTCGTCGATTTCCATCAGACGACGACCGTTGACGTTCATCGCAAGGAGCCGGCCCTGAAGGTCGATCAGTTTGATGCAGTCAAGACTCGCTTCGAACAGGCCCGCGCTGATCGGGTCGCCAGCGTCGCCGGGCGCGGCATGGAGCGAACCACTCATCGTGCGATCCCGAACTGTCGTGCGCCGGTGCTCGGCCAAGGGGCGCGGTGAGGGGCGCTTATCACCGACATACCTTCGGTGGACCGACAACACCGTCGACTAGGCTACAGTGACCGTCGGCCTGGACCGCTAAGCAAAGGCGCCGAGGAAATCTCCGGCCTCGATCGATCCTGGCTTATGGGGGGACCTTGCCGAACGTTCGCAACAGCTTCCTCACTTTGCTGGAAACCGACGTCGCCGAGCGCTTTGCGGCCAAGTTCTCGCTTCTCCAAAGCCATCGCGGCCAGGAATTGCAGCGGCCAGGCGAGGTGCTCGACTGGGTCTATTTCCCCGAATCGGCCGTCCTGGCGACGACAGCTGAAACCCGGGCCGGCGAAAGCCTCGATGTCGTCCTGGTCGGCGCCGAAGGCGTGGTCGGGGCGTTCGAAGCCTGCGGCAGCCGCCGGGCCACGGCCAGGGTTACCACCTTGATCGCCGGCAAGGTCTGTCGCCTGCCAGCATCAAGCTATCGCGACTTGTTCGACCAGAGCGCGGCGCTACGCACCGCGATCCACAAGTATGTCGAGGTGCTGCTGTTCGAAGCCCGACAATTGGTGGCCTGCAACGCCCTGCACACGGTCGAGGCCCGGCTGAGCCGTGTCTTGCTCGATGGACTGGATCGGAGTCGTAGCAGCACCACGGTGCAGATCACCCAGGAAGCGATCGCCAACATGCTGGGCGTGCAGCGCACGACCATCGCCGCCTCGATCGCCGCTCTACAGCGCGCGGAGCTGATCCAGTCGGGACGCGGCGCGATCACGGTCAGCAACAAGTCCGGTCTGGAGCGTGTCTGTTGCAACTGCCGCGCCGCGATCAAAGGGGCGCAGGCGGAAATCTATTCGACAGGCGGCAAGGCCTGCGACGGCTGATCCAGAGCCTGGCGCGCGGCGTCGGCCAAGCGTTGACTGGTCTCCAGGGCCGCTTGCGGCGTCAGCGAAAGTCCGGTCGGGCCCGTATCACCCGTTAGCACGATCTCGCCATCGATCACCTCGACATTGAGTGGAGCGGTAAGGGCGCGAAGCTGGGGCATGTCGCTGTTCCGTGAGGGTTGCTCAACAACGAACCGTCTAACATGCAGTTCCTGTCGTGTAGTCGACACTTCTCGCAGTATTTTTTATCAACCTAGAGTAATTGCGCCCTCTTGGCGCGAGCTTGGGGGTGCGCCTATCCCCCACACGTAGAAACTGGCGCTGATCTACAAGCGGACCCGCAATTTTTCCCGCCTGCCACCTTCTACTCGAGCGTATGTATCTCGACAGCACGGTCCGATCCTTTTTGCGACGCGACGTGTTGATCCAATTCGCAAGCGTGGCCATGGGGTCAGACGGGGATCGTACATGTCACACGTTCAGCAATCGCTCGCCGGCCGCATCTTCGCGGTCTTCAACACGGGCAAGCTTGCCGAGCGCTGTGACGTGTTACGGGACGAGGTTCAGGCGACTGTCGGCGGCGTCTCCGTGTTCGACCCGGAGGAAGCCCTGCATCGCTATCTACCGAGAGCATGGTGAGCCATCGCCGAACGTCCGCTTCTTGGAGATAGGCCAATGGCAGCTCATGGCGCTAAGTGGCCGCCTTTCGAAGGGCCTCAATCCGCTCGCGAGCTATTGTCGCAAACGCATCCTGCAAGTTGGACACTCGATCATCCATCCAGGCTAGATGATCTTCCGAAATCTCGTAGAAGTCGGAATATCGCGCTTCAACATACGCGCGGCGGATCAGGTCGAAACCCTGACGCTCAAACTTGTTGCTACCAGGCCAGATGCCAACCAGCCGTTGGTCCATCGCCTCCGCTCGGTCGCGCAAAAGATTCAGTCGATGGGTTTTAGCGCTATAAAGCGTGAGGGTCAGGATCAGGCCGTGGTATGCGCGCTCGGCGGACTGGTGAAGGAGAAATGCAGCGTCATTCGCCATGCCCCTCACACGTGCGTCCTGAGACAGGATCCGCGAGTTTTTTGAACGCTCGGACCACTTCTCGAAATAGCTCGTAGTTTCGGCGAGGGCGTCTCGACCTGAAAGTGCCTCCGGTTGCACGAACGGAAATCCGTCTTCCTCGAAAAGCGTGATCCCGTCTCTCAGGATGTCCGTAAAGAAGTAGCGACCGAGGCGGAGCTGCTCGTTCACGTCGTTGAGGCTGTGAACCACGAAATTGGGCTGGGTGCGCAGGCGTTCGCCCGACGCGTATTCACGCAGGAAGGTCTTGTCGGGTGCGTCCCAGAACTCCTCTAGGTCGGTCATGGCGTCGTGGTTGACCACCACCAGGATGTCATAGTCCGAGAAGTAGCGACCCTTCGGATCCTCGACCCAGTCGCCACGGGCGTAGCTGCCGAACAGGATGATCTTCAGCAGCTTGCCATTCCTGAAACGTGGCATGGTCCGCCGGCTGAGGGCCTCGGCGAACCCATCGCGCAGCACCTTGACCACAAGGTCCAGTTCCTTGCGCTTGCCGATGGGCAGGTGGTCGAGCGAGGTCTTCATGGGTCCGTTAGCCAGTGGCGGTCGTGGGTGGAGTCTATGGCGGCATGTGATGTCGGCGCCACCGTTCGTTGCACGTGCGCGTCGAATATTCTGTCTATATTCGCTCTATAGAGTGGTCGGGCGCGTGGGAGCGCGCTTTGCATGGCCTGAGCGACCGCCGGGGTCGCGTCGCCTGGGCTGTCCGTGCCATCGACCATGCCGGATATTGTCGCCGCCGGCCTTGGCCAAGCTAGCGCCCGCGCAGGCCTGGGCCTCCATCAACTACGCTACGTGCTGGCCGCAGCCGAGCATGGGGGCTTTAGGCGGGCGGCCCGTCACCTCGGCGTCCAGCAGTCGGCCGTGTCGCGGCGGATCCAGGAACTGGAAGACCGGTTGGGCGCGCCGATCTTCGAGCGAGGACCCCACGGCGTACGGCTGACGATCGCTGGCGAGGACTTCGTCCGCGGCGCCCAGGGCGCGGTCGGCGAACTGGATCTCGCCGTCGACCGGGCTGCCGAAGCGGCGCGCGGCGACCACGGCGTCTTGCGCGTCGGCGTGCTGGCGGGTCTGGGCGGCGGCGTTCTCCAGGACCTGATGCGGAGGCTGATCGGCGGAGAGAGCGGTCTCGGGGTCGAGATCCTCGAGGATGATGCTCGCGGGCTTACCGCCCGCCTTATCCAAGGCCAGCTCGACATCGGCTTTTTGCTGGGGGCGCCAGAGAGGCTGGCCGCGCGACCGGCCTGGCGCGAACGCCTGATCGTCGCGGTGCCGGCCGAGGATCGCTTGGCCGATGAGCGGTCGCTGTCCTGGTGTGATCTTACCGGCCATCGCCTGCTCGTCGCGGGCCCGATCGCGCCCGCGGTCGATCGGATGAAGCTCAGGCGCCTGGGCCAAGGCTCATTCTCCGCAATCGCCACCGCCCCCACCCCAGCTAGCGTCGCCCGGTTGGTGGCGCTCGGACAAGGACTGGGCTTGGTCAACGAAGGCGACGCGGCCCGGGTCACGGGCGTGGTCTACCGGCCTCTTAGTCGTGCCTTCTTGACCTTCCAGGCCGTCCTAGGGCGGAGGCCGGAAAAGCCGATCCTTCGACGACTGTTGGCGATGTTGCCGGGCGCGGCCTAGTCGTCGAAGACGATATCGCGGGTCACCAGGATCGTCAGCGGCAGGCCCGCCCGGAGCGTGAGAGTCGGCTGAACGTCGAGTTGCTTGCGGACCACCTGTTGGCCGGTCTGGTTGACGGTGTCCTGCACACCCTGGCGAAAGGCGCGGGCGATATCGCTGTCGTCGTCGGATCCCAGTGACGCCCCCATGCCGAGCACACTGGAAAGCAGGGCGGCTTTGCCCATGGCGCCCCAGTGCGCGTCCGTCCGGTCGACCAGGCCCGATTGTCCCGTCGCGTCGGCGCCGACCAGACGGTCCAACTGCAATGAGCGGCCGTCGGGAAAGATCACGCGGTCCCAGGCCAGGAGCACGCGCTTCTGGCCGAATGCGACCTGGCTGTCATAGGCCCCGAGCAGCTTGGAGCCCTGAGGTATCAGGACGACCCGGCCGGTCAGGCTGTCATAGACGTTGCGTGTCACCTGGGCCGACACCGGGCCTGGAAGATCCGAGCTGACGGCGGTGACCAAGGCCGCGGGAATGATGGTTTGGGCCAGCAGGATCTTGCGCCCGGCCGGCGGCGCCGGACGATAGGCGCTGGTCGTCGGCGTGGCGTTCCGGGTCTCGAGGAACGCTTGGCGATGGTCGCCGATGCCCAGCTGCGGCGCCGCCGCAAGCGTGGCTGGAAGCGCCGATGGTGGCGTCGCATAGCCGGGCGGCGCCGGCGCCGTTGCGGTGGTCGGCGGCGCGTTCGATCCGTTGCGACTGAAGACGGCGCTGGTGCGTGCGGCGGCCAGGGCCTGACGTCGCGCTTCGACAACGGGATCAGGCTGAGTGTTCGCGATCGGCGGCGGCGTCACGTCCTGCCCGCGCGCCTGGGCTGACAGGATTGGCCGGCCCAGATCGCCCGGCAGGGGCGGACCGAGCCTTGGCACGTCGGCATAGGTGTGTGGCCCCGCGACGATCGCCTGGGGCGCTCGACCGTCGGTCTCGTCAGCCTTGATGACGACGGGCTTAGGCGCGCGCGGATGCAGGGCCAAGGCGAGCGCCGCGCCCAGGCCGGCCGCGCCCAGGCCGGCCAGGCCGGCGATCGCCACCCGAGAGAGGCGCGCGACCCTGGGCGGCGAAGCGCGCAGGCGCACTGCTTCTTGGGCCGCCGGGCTGGTGTCTGATCCGCTCACGGCGCCGGCGTCCCGGTCCGCTCGATCCTGACCCGCCGGGCCGAGCGCTTGTCGCCGAGCCGCAACTCGGCGCGGTCGAACAGGCGATCGACGATGACCTGGCGGCCCACGACCCGGTAGTCGAGCAGCCCGCCCTTGCCGGCCGCATCGAGCAGGAACAGCGGCGGCAGCTCCCCCGCGGCTATACCCGGCGGAAAGACCAGGTGGACCTTGGCGCCGTCGTCATAGACCTCTTGGGGGCGCCAGCCGACCTTGTCGCCCGACACCCTGTAGTCGAAATTCAGGCGACCGAGGTCGAGATCGACGGCCGGTGGCGCGGCAGGCGGTGGCACGGGCCTAGTCAACGCCGCCGGCTTGGCCAGGGCGATCAACGCGTCCTTGGGATAGGTCCAAGCGACAGACGCCATGTAGGTGGCCGCGCCGGCTCGAAGCTCCAGATAGTAGGTGCGGCGCACGGTATTGATCACCAGATTGGTGGCCAGGCCCGGAAGGGTCGGCTTGACCAGGACATGAATGCGCCGGGCCTCGCCTTCACCGCTTTCAGTGTCGCCAATCACCCACCGCGCCGTGTCGCCAGCGGCGATGGGACCCGATCCCGCCAACTCTTCTCCGGGCTCCAGCACGATGTCGGTTACCCGCCCGGGCGCGGTATAGATTTGGTAGAGCCCACCCTCGCTCCAGGAAAACCGCTGCAACGCGCCTTGGAAACCCTCGAGCCGAGGCTGCACCCGGGCGGCGGCATTGGCAGCGACGACAGGTGAGGGTGTTCGACGCGGGGGCTCGGCTAGGGTTTGCGATGCCGCGGCGAGCGACAGGACCGCGACGACCGCGGCCCCCTGCAGGGCGTGGGTCACGGGGTCATCTCCTTGGACCAGTCGATGGCGTCGACGTAGAGGTGAAGCGGGTTGGCCTTCAGGCGCTCGACCTTGTTGGTCGGGCGATCAACCAGAGTGAGGATCGCCGACCAGCGCTCGGTCGACGCCAAGGCGCCGTCCTGGTAGTGACGCTCGATCCAGGCCACGCGGAAGCTGGTGGGCGAGGCGCGCAGGACGTTGGTGACGTCGACCGAGACCTGCTCCTTGCCAATGCGCTCGCGGGGATCGTTGGTCTTGCCGTAGGCGGTGAGGGCCGCCGCGCCCCTGTCGGTCGTGAACTGGTAGGCCGACAGCCAGTTGCGGGTGACGACCACGGGGTCGGACGAGACCGACCGCACCTCCTCGATGAAGCGTTCCAGCCGCGCGCCGATGATAAAGTCGCTGGGCTTGAAGTCGGCCGTGGCGGGGCCGACCGTCCGGGCCTCTCCGAACCGGTCGACCTCCACCACCCACGGCACGACGTGGCCGCGGGCGCCCTGCCAGACCAGCGCCGCCGCCAAGGCCGCGATCACGCCGCCCTGGACGAGGGCGACTGTCCAGGCCCGCCGCCCGGTGACGGCCAGGCGACCCTCGCGGTCGTCCCAGGCCTGCCTGGCGCGTCGATAGGGCGTGTCGGGTTCGGGCGTCGTCCCGTAGCGGATCTCGGGCCGTCGAAACATCGATCAGGACTCCTCGGAAAAGTCGACGGAGGCGCCGCCGCCCGATTGGCCGGACGCGGCGGCGTGGCCGGCGGTGGTCGCCCCGTGGGCGATTGCCTGGCGCTGATGCATCCGCTTGGCCCACGCCGGCTGGCCGTTGGCCGGGGCTTGGTCGCCAGACTGGGCGGCGGGTTGCGCCGCGTTCGGCGAGACTTGTTGCTGACGTACGGATTCGAACCGCCGACCCAGGGATTGGGCCATCTGGCGCAAGGGGCTCACGGCCGCGCCGCCGGCCGCCTTGGCCACGCCCATCGCCCCGCCGGCCTGGGCCGCGCCGACGGTGGCGCCGGCCAGGCTGGCGGCGCCTCGCGCGGCCCCGGCCGCCAAGCCCGCCGCGCCCCCGGCCGCGAGTCCCGCCAGGGCGCCGCCCGCCGCCATGGCCCCGCCGGCGGCCGCGACGCTGCCTACGGCCGCACCGGCCGAGAGCTGGGGACCTCCCGACACGAGGCCGCTGGCGATGCCCGGCGCGAAGAGGCCCAGGCCCAGCAGGCACAGCGAAGCGAGGACCACGCTCAGCGCTTCCTCGATGGTCGGGTCGGCGCCGGCGAAGCCAGCCGTGAACTGGGAAAACAGGGTCGAGCCGATGCCGACCACGACGGCGAGCACCATCACCTTGACGCCTGAGGCCACGACGTTGCCGAGCACCCGCTCGGCCAGGAAGGCGGTCTTGCCGAACAGGCCCCACGGCATCAGCACGAAGCCGCAGAGCGTCGTCAGCTTGAACTCGATCAGCGTCACGAAGAGCTGCACGGCCAGGACGAAGAAGCTCAGGACCACGATCAGCCAAGCGATCAGCAGCACGGCGATCTGGATGAAGTTCTCGAAGAAGGCGACGTAGCCCATCAGGCCGGAGATGCTCTCCAGCAAGGGCCTGCCCGCATCGATGCCGGCCTGGCCGACCCGGCCTGGACGCAGCAGGTCGTCGACCGTGAAGCCAGTGCCCGACGCCTTCAGGCCCAAGCCCGCGAAGCTCTCGAAGATGATCCGCGCCAGGGTGTTCCAGTTGCCGATCAGGTAGGCGAAGGCCCCGATGAACAGGGTCTTGCGGATCAGCCGGGCGATCACGTCCTCGCCCTCGCCCAGGCTCCAGAACAACGCCGCCAACGTCACGTCGATGACGATCAAGGTGGTGGCGATGAACGCCACCTCGCCGCGCAGCAGCCCGAACCCTGAATCGATGTAGGTGGTAAAGACGCCCAGGAAGCGATCGACGACGCCGGGGCCTTCCATCAGCCGCCCGCCTTGCTGACGCCCAGGAACCGGGAGCGCGCGTCGCTCCAGGCCTTGAGGCAGTCGCGATCCTGGGCCCCGGCGGCGCCGAGCGCCTGGCAACGGGCCAGTTTCGCGTCGACCGGGCGGGCCAGCGTCGCCGGCGGCCGAGGCGGCGCGGCTGCCGGCGCGGGGCGCTGGGCCTGCACGATCGCCACCAGGATCGCCAGCAGCGCAAAGCCGCCAGCCGCCAGCCGAAAAACCAGCCGGCCGCTCATGGCTGGTTGAACATCTTGGCCGAGCCGGGCTGGTAGCCTGCCCCTGGCGTGAGGAACCGGCGCAACTGCTCGCGGGCCTGGTCCTGGGCGGCCGCGCGCTGGGCGGACTCCAAGGTCTGGGCGCGGCCTTGGGCCGCGAGCAGCACCAGGAGATCCGACAACTGCTGGGATTGCAGGGCCAGCAACTGGTTGCCGGCCTGGGCGGCCTGCAGCGCGCCGGTCGCCGACTGGCTGGCGCCGACCAACTGGCCAAGCTCGGCGTGGGAGGCGTCGAGGTTTCCGACCACGCCGGCCTGGATCTTCAGGGCGTCCTGGAACGCCGCGACGCTGTTGGTCCAGCGAGTCTTGGCGTCCGCGACCAAGCCCTGGCTCGTGATCGTCAGGTCGGCGGTGCGATAGGCGCCCTGAAAGGCCGCATCGATGTCGCTCACCCGCAGCGCTACGCCCTTGGCCTGGTCGATCAGGGCGCGCGTCTGGGCCAGTTGCGCCTGCAGGGTCTGCAGGGCCGAGAACGGCAGGGCCTGGAGATTGCGCGCCTCGTTGACCAGGGACTGCGCCTGGTTCTGTAGAGCGGTGATCTGGTGGTTGATCTGCTCGAGGGTGTGGGCCGCGGTCAGCAGGTTCTGGGCATAGTTCGTCGGGTCGAAGACGGTGAACTGGGCGTGGGCGGCGCTGGGAAGCAGCGGGGCGGCCAGGAGCAGGGAGGCGGCCGCGAGCAGCCGCCGCCGCGTGGGGCGGGGGGTCATGTCAGGTCTCCAAGTCGATGGTGGGGAGGAGGTCGGCGGCCCAAGGCAGGCCGCGCGCCCGCAGCCAGGCGGCGGCGAAATCTTCCGGCGCGGCGGCCAGCACGGCGTCGATCTGGGCTTGGTCGGCCTTGGAGGACGCGGCCGCGAAAGCCAGCGCGACTTCGCCCAGCCCAAGGTCGAACAGGCGGTCGCCGACGGGGGACTGGCAGTAATAGTCGCGCTTGGGCGTGGCCCTGGCGATGATCTCGACCTGCCGGTCGTTGAGGCCGAAGCGCTGGTAGATCCCGGCGATCTGAGGCTCGAGGGCGCGCGCGTTCGGCAGGAACAGCCGCGTCGGGCAGCTCTCGATCAGGGCCGGGGCGATTGCGCTCTGCTGGATGTCGGCCAGCGACTGGGTGGCGAAGACGACGCTGCCGTTACGCTTGCGCAGCGTCTTGAGCCACTCGCGCAACTGGCCGGCGAACTGAGGGTCGTCCAAGGCCAGCCAGCCCTCGTCGACGATGACCAAGGTCGGCCTGCCGTCGAGGCGGTGCTCGATACGGTGGAAGAGATAGGCCAGCACCGCGCCCGCGCCGGATGCGTCGGCCCCGGCGCCCATCAGGCCGTCGGTCTCGAACGTCTCCAGCGAGGCGGCCTTGAGGGTCTCGTGCTCGCCGTCCAGCAACCGGCCCGAAGCGCCCCCGATCGCGTAAGGCCTCAGCGCCAGCTTCAGGGCGCTGTCCTGGAGCAGCGCGATCAGGCCGCTGATGGTCCGCTGGTCGACGGGGGCGCTGGCCAGGGCGCCCAAGGCCGACCACAGACGCTCGCGGCCCTCGGGCGTCGGCGCCGCGCCTTCCCGGGCCAGCAAGGCCGAAAGCCACTCGGCCGCCCAGCTGCGCTCGGCCAGGTCGTCGATACGCGCCAAGGGCTGAAGGGACGGCGCGGCGTCGCCGCCGAGGTCGTGGAACACCCCGCCCATCGCCAGGGTCGCCGCACGGATGGAGCCCCCATAGTCGAAGGCGAAGATCTGGGCGCCTGCGTAGCGCCGGAACGACAGCGCCATCATGGCCAGCAGCACCGACTTGCCCGCGCCGGTCGGGCCGACGACCAGCGCGTGGCCGACATCGCCGACATGCAAGGACAGGCGAAAGGGCGTCGAACCGGCCGTCCGCGCATGCAGGAGCGGGGGCGCGGCCAGGTGGTCGTCGCGTTCGGGACCAGCCCACACCGCCGACAGCGGCATCATGTGCGCCAGGTTCAGCGTCGAGATCGGCGGCTGGCGCACATTGGCGTAGACGTGGCCGGGAACGGTCCCAAGCCAGGCCTCGACGGCGTTGAGGGTCTCGGCCACGACCGTGAAGTCGCGTCCCTGGATGGTCTTCTCGACCAGTCGCAGTTTTTCCGTCGCCGCGCGCGGATCCTCGTCCCAGACGACCACACTGGCCGTGACGAAGGCCTGGGCGACCTCGTCGGCGCCAAGGTCCTGCAGGGCCGCATCGGCGTCGGCGGCCTTGTTGGCCGCGTCCGAGTCCACCAGGGTGGCGGCCTCGTTGGTCATCACCTCCTTGAGGATGGCGGCGACCGACTTGCGCTTGGCGAACCACTGCCGGCGAATGCGCGAGAGCAAGCGCACGGCGTCGGTCTTGTCGAGCATCAGCGCCCGGGTCGACCAGCGGTAAGCGAAGGCCAGGCGGTTGAGGTCGTCGAGCAGGCCGGGGAAGGTGGCTGTTGGAAACCCCACGACGGTCAGGACCCGCAGGTGCTGGTCGCCTAGCCGGGGCTCCAGCCCGCCAGTCAGCGGCGCGGTGGCCAGCAGCGCGTCCAGGTGCATGGGCGTCTCGGGAACACGGACGGCCTGGCGCGTCGTGGTGATCGCGCCGTGCAGGAACGACAGGGTCTGGGCGTCATCGAGCCAGGCCGCCTCCGGCATGAACCCTTCGACCAACTGCAGGACCCGGTCAGTCCTTTGGACGAAGCTTTCGGTCAGTTCCCAGGCGTCCAGGCCGCGCTCGGCGCGGCCCTCGATCATCAGTCCGCTGACCCGCGCGGCGTCCTCGGCCGGCGGGCGCCAGACGAAGGTCAGGTAGTAGCGGCTCTCGAAGTGCGCGCCGGCCTCGGCGAACTGCTCGCGGCGTTCCAGGTCGACCAGGCCGCTGACCGCATCGGGAAACCTGCCGGGCGGATAGCCCGGCGCCGGATCGCGCCGCGCCTCGACGAACAGGGCCCATCCCGATCCGAGCCGGCGCAGGGCGTTGTTGAGTCGGGCGGTGACGGCGACCAACTCGCTGGGCGTGGCGCTGTCGAGGTCGGGACCGCGAAACCGCGCGGTGCGCTGAAGGCAGCCATCCTTGTTGAGCACCACGCCCTTGGCCACGAGGGCGGCCCAAGGCAGGAAGTCGGCCAGGCGCGGGGTTGGATCGACGTAGGACGAAAGCGCCATCATCGCCGTCAGGCCCGCAGATAGGGCGGGTAGCGCAGGTGACGGCGCCCGACCTCGACGAACTGGGGATCGTGCCGCGCCGCCCACACCGCCAGGGCGTGGCCGATCAGCCAGAGGGCCAGGCCCACGAGCCACAGCCGCAGGCCAAGACCCACGGCCGCGGCCAGCGTCCCGTTGGCGATCGCCACGGTGCGCGGCGCGCCGCCCAGCAGGATCGGCTCGACCAGGGCCCGGTGGACCGGCGCGAAGTACCCCGGCGGAAGCTCGAGCCCGTTCATGCCGGCGCGCCCGTGGCGGCCATCGCCACAGCGTTTTGGGCGATGAGCGCGCCGCCGCCGAACGAGAAGAACGACAGGAAGAAGCTGGAGGCGGCGAAGGCGATCGATAGGCCGAAGACGATCTGGATCAGGCGGCGAAAGCCGCCGGAGGTCTCGCCAAAGGCCAGCGACAGGCCGGTGACGATGATGACGATGACCGCCACGATCTTGGCGACCGGGCCCTCGATCGACTCCAGGATCGACTGAAGGGGGGCTTCCCACGGCATCGAAGACCCGGCCGCCCAGGCAGGGACCGCGTAGAGGACAGCGCCGGCGGCGATGGCGGCGCGGACGAAGCCTTCCGGCATCCCGTCGGCAAGGCGCGTGTGCATGCGGCCCTTCGCCGCGCGAGGGGTCGTCATGGGGCGTCTCCGATGGGGGCGAAGCGGTAGCCGCCGTCGGACAGGCCCTGGACGGCGACGAGGTCGGTCAGGCGGCGCGCGGGACCGCGGCCGGTGAGGACGGCGACGATTTCGATCGTCTCGGCGAGAAGCTCGCGCGGCACGGCCACGGCGGCCTCGGCGATCAACTGCTCAAGGCGCCTCAGCGCGCCCAGCGGCGTGCCGGCGTGGACCGTGGCGACGCCTCCGGGATGGCCCGTGCCCCAGGCCTTGACCAGGTCGAGGGCTTCGGGCCCGCGGACCTCGCCGACGACGATGCGGTCGGGTCGCAGGCGCAGGGTCGAGCGCAGGAGCTCGGTCAGCGAGGCCACGCCGTCCTTGCTGCGCAGGGCGACGGTGTTGGCGGCCGGGCAGCGCAGCTCGACCGTGTCCTCGAGCACGACGACGCGCTCGCTCGAATCGGACAGCTCCGCCAGCAAGGCGTTGGCCAGCGTTGTCTTACCGCTGGCCGTGGCCCCGGCGACCAGGATGTTGCGGCGCCAGGCGACGGCGGCCGCCAGGGCGTCGGCCTGGTCGCGGCTCATCACCCCCTGCGCCACGTAGTCGGCCAGGGTCACCGCCCGGATCGCCGGCTTGCGGATCGCGAAGGTCGGGGACGCCACGATCGGCGGCAGCAAGCCCTCGAACCGCTCGCCGCTGTCGGGCAGTTCGGCCGAGACGCGGGGGCTGCGGGCGTGGGCCTCGCTGGCCACGTGATGGGCGACCAGGCGAATGATGCGCTCGCCTTCGGCCGCGCCGAGCGTGACGCCAGTGTCGGCCAAGCCTTCGCCGAGCCGGTCGACCCACAGCCGGCCGTCCGGGTTCAGCATGACCTCGACGACATCGTCCTGGGCGAGCCAGGTCCGGACGTCGGCCCCCAACGCGCTGCGCAGCATGCGGCTGGCGCGGACGAGGGCGTCGTTGGCTGAAGGAAGAACCGACACGGTCGGGAGCCTCGGAAAGCCCGGCAGGCCGGGCGGGAGGCTCCCTAGACAGGACCGAAAATCATTCGGCGCAACAAGAGGTTAGCGGTTGTCGTGTCCTGGCGTGCAAAGACAGGCGCTGGCGAAAATCGCCGGAAGATCGCCGCTTCCGTCTTGCCCTCGTCGATGTCGCGTACAATCCTGGGTTCCGGAGTGACGCATGGATTTCACCGACAACCTTCGCAGCCTGGTGCTGTCCCACCTGGCCCTGGCCAACCGCGATCCGGCCAAGATCGGCGTCGTGGTCGACGCCCTGGTCGAGATGCTGGCGGCGGCCCTCGTCGTGAACTACCGCGACGACGGGCGGGCGATGGACCAGGCCTGCGCCCTGCTAGAAGGCGCGATCAACCGCTCGGCGCTGGAGCAGCAGGCCCGCCTCAAGGCGTTCGGCGCCTTCGACGGCGACGAGGCCTGAGCTTAGGCGTCTTCCCCGGCGGCCGGATCACTGGCGCCCGCCTCGATGTCGCGCGGCAAGCTGGCCCCCTTGGCCAGCCGCCGGCCCAGCGCCGCCAGGAAGTTCTCGTAGCGCTCCCGACCCTTGGCCTGCTGGGCCGGCAGCGCGGCTTCCGGCAAGGCCAGGGTGTTGGCCAGCCAGAAGCGTACGAACAGGCCCAGCGCCTCCAGGACGATCCCGACGAGCTGCTCGATCCGATCGGCCTGGCGGGACAACCGGTCCAGGCGCCGGCTCAGCGCGGCCTCGAGTTGCTCGGCGCCGTCCGGCGACAGGAAGCTTTCAAGCGCGGCCTCCACGACCAGGGCCTGGGAAATCCGCCGCCGCAGGGCGTATTCAGCCAGACGCGCGCCCAGGTTTGGCGGCAGTCGGAAGGTGTGCTTGAGCCGCATGTCCTAGAGCTCCACGCCGTCATCGGGATCCATCGCCGCCTGCCGGGCGGTTCGCGCCAGTCGCCGGTCCAGTCGGCGAGCCTCCAGCGCGGCCAGGTCGTCGGTCGGTCCGTCGTCGAAGGCGAACTCGTCGAGATCCGGCGGCGGCTCGCGTGGATCGAGCGAGAGGGTCAGAGCGCGTGGATCGGGGCCCTCGCCGTCCGAGCCGGTGCCGGCCAGAACCGTGGGCGGCGGCGCGGCGCCGGGCGTCGCCCGGCTGGACCAGCCATTGGCGGCCGCCGCCGCGAAGCGACCGGGCTCCGGCGGGCTCATGATGCGCCCCGCAAGACGCGGGTCCTTGAAGTATCGTGCCTTGCGCGCACGGATGGGCGCCACGCCGGCCAGCATGACGATCTCCTGATCGGCCGGCAGTTGCATGATCTCCCCAGGCGTGAGCAACGCACGGGCGGACTCGGCCTTGGACACCATCAGGTGGCCAAGCCACGGGGACAGACGGTGCCCGGCGTAGTTTCGCATCGCCCGCTCTTCAGTCGCCGTGCCCAGCGCCTCGGAGATCCGCTTGGCGGTCCGCTCGTCGTTGGCCGCGAAACAGACCCGGACGTGGCAGTTGTCGAGGATGGCGTTATTGGGCCCGTAGGCGCGCTCGATCTGGTTCAGGGACTGGGTGATCAGGAAAGCCCGCACGCCGTACCCGGCCATGAAGGCCAAGGTGCTCTCGAGAAAATCGAGGCGGCCAAGCACCGGCAACTCGTCCAGCATCAGCAGGAGGTTCTGCCGCTCGGCCACGCCCTCCAGGCTTTCCGTCAGACGTCGGACGATCTGGTTGAGGATCAGGCGGATCAATGGCCGCGTGCGGCTGACGTCGGACGGCGGCACCACGAGATAGAGGCTGCAAGGGCCGGCCACGAGGTCGGCGATGCGCCAGTCGCACCGGGCAGTGACAGCGGCCACCACCGGATCGCGGTAGAGGCCCAGGAACGTCATGGCCGTGGACAGCACGCCCGAGCGCTCGTTGTCGCTCTTGTTCAACAACTCCCGCGCCGTGCTGGCGACGACGGGGTGCGTGCCCGCCTCGCCCAAGTGCGCGGTGTGCATCATCACCGACAAGGTCTGCTCGATGGAACGACGAGGATCGGATAGGAAGGTCGCGACGCCCGCCAGGGTCTTGTCAGGCTCGGCGTAAAGGACGTGCAGGATGGCCCCGACCAGCAGCGCGTGGGAGGTTTTCTCCCAATGGCTACGCTTGTCCAAACTGCCTTCCGGATCGACCAGGATGTCGGCGATATTCTGAACGTCGCGGACTTCGGTCTCGCCGGAACGCACCTCCAGCAGAGGATTGTAGGCCGAGGACGCTGGATTGGTCGGATCGAACAGCAGCACCGGTCCAAGGCGTGCCCGAAAGCCTGCAGTCAGGGTCCAGTTCTCGCCCTTGATGTCGTGAACGATCGTCGAGCCGGGCCAGGTCAGCAAGGTCGGGATGACCGCGCCCACCCCCTTGCCCGAGCGCGTGGGCGCGAAGAACAGCACGTGCTCGGCGCCGGCGTGGCGCAGATAGTCCTTTCGGAAACGCCCCAGTACGACGCCGTCGTCGTCGAGGAGACCGGCTGCGCGAACCTCCTGATCGCTGGCCCAACGCGCCGTGCCGAACGTCGTCGCCCCATGGAGTTCGCGGCCGCGCCAGACCGACAGCGCCATGGCCAGGGCGACACAGAGGATGCCGCCGCTGGCGGCGATCAGCGCGCCGCGCAGGAAGATCTTCGAGGCGTAGGCGTCGTAGACGAACCACCACCAGAAGAAGGCGGGCGGCGGGTAGATCGGGCGTCCGGAGAGGGTGAACCAGGGTGGACCCAGGCCAGGCTGGTAGCCGAGCGCCGCGGCGGTCCACTGCGTGGCCCACCACACCGCGCCGAGCGCGACGCCCGCCACGAGGATCGCCGTCATCCAGAGGACCTTCGAACCCTGCATGGAGCAGGATGAAGCGTGGACGGACGGGACGGCGCCAGAGCGACTTCAACCCCGTCGAGCTCTGGCGGGCAAAGACAGGCGTTGGCGTAGCGCGCCTTTAACGTGGACGACCTGAGGCCTAAGGTCGGCGGCGTCTGGTCGGGGAGCTCAGCGGCATGTTCAGGCTCGCGCTAAAACCCTGAGGGCCCTTCGCACGGCTTTTCCAACTCGCCCGGCCAGGCGCTCGTCTCCTCGCATGAGGTCGAAGCAGAGTTTTCGCGTGGGCACGCCTTGACGCCTTGTCGCGGCGCCCTACTTGATCGCGTGCTTGCCGGGCGCCGACAGGGCCCGGCGCCTGGGGCGCGCGGCGCTTGGCCAAGCGCCCCTCATTGCCAACTTGCTTTCGAGGAGATGGAAATGAGCACCGCGTTTGACTTCACACCGCTCTACAGCTCGATGATCGGCGTCGATCGCACGGTCGACCTGGTCGAGACCGCCCTGCGCAGCGGGGCGAGCGCCAGCTATCCCCCGTACGATATCGAAAAGACCGGCGAGGATGCCTATCGCATCTCTCTGGCGCTCGCGGGCTTTGCGCCGAGCGACCTTGAGATCGTCGCCGAGCCCAACCTCCTGGTCATCAAGGGCCAGCGGCCCGGGAGAGACGGGGAATGCGCGCGGTCTTTCCTGCATCAAGGGCTGGCACAGCGCGCCTTCGAACGCCGGTTCGAGCTGGCCGACTACGTAGTCGTCAAGGACGCCCGCCACGACCACGGCGTGCTTTCGATCGACCTGGCCCGCGAGGTGCCGGACGCCTTGAAGCCGAGGCAAATTCCCATTGGCGTCGGCGCGGCCCAACAGGCTTTGGAGCTGAAGCCTGCCAAGGCCCGCAAGGCGGCCTAAAGGAGGCTCGCCATGCGCATGGACTCCCATCTGGATGACCGGGCGCGTCCCTCGCCCGTGCGGCCCGCGGTCGGCTTCCTCCATCCGTTGGAGGTTCTCAAGGACCAGGATCTCGACGCCGCCGAAAAGCGCGAGATCCTGGCGGCCTGGGCCTCGGACGCCAGCGCCGTGGAGCATCGACCAAGCCAAAGATGGCTCCTGGGCACGCCCGCGCCGGTTCCGCTCAGCGAGGTGTTGTCCGCGCTGAGCCGACTGGATCGCCACTTGGATCGCGACGCGCGCCCTTGAGTTGGGGCGGGCGGCCGGCCAGCGAATGGCCGGCCGCCAACTTGCCCTCTGTCCTATTCCTACGTTTCGATCATGCCCTGTTCTGTCTTTGTCGAGCCGTCGGGCGACGGTTGGGTCGTTCGCGGCGATTTCGACGGCGGTCCCCTCGACTTCGCCACCGGCGCCCGTGCCGAGCAGGCCGCGCGCGACCTTGCCCACCGGTTGGCCGACGCTGGCGAGCCGGTCGTCCTGGAGATCCGCTTGCGCGATGGCGCGCGGGCCGGACGCTTCCTGTTTCCACCCTACGGGGGCGAACCGGGGGCAATCCCGGCGCAGCGCGCCTAGCCGCGGACTAGGCCGCGAGGGAGGAGGCCGCTGTCCGCATCCGGCGCAGCGCCGCCAGCAGGTCGGCGAGCGCCAGGGCGAAAGGCGACCCGTTGCGCAGCGCTCTCTGGGCGTCGGGCCATTCCCCGCGATGGATCTGGTCGGCGACCCGGCCAGCCTCTTGGTGGAAAGCCCGATGGGTCTCGATCAAGCCCAGGAAGGCATGGTTGCCGGCCCAGCGCCTGGCGCCCTCGCCATGCAGCCAGCAACCGGTCGGACAGAGTCTGTCCGAGCGCAGGGCGTTGGGATCGATCGGGTGGCGCTCGGTGATGGCCGCGACGAGCGCTTCGCGGATCTGGGTGTGTTGGTGTGCTTGTTCCTGGAAATCCATGGCCAAACCTCTCGGCTCAATCCAATGGTGGTGTTCTCGCGCAGGATGGTTTCCGGCCGGTTTTCACACGGCCTTTTCCACAGTTTTGATCGGGCGGGGATAAGCGACGGTCTGTCCATCAGGACGACGTCAAGTCAAAGACCTTGCGCAACGGAGGCAATCGCCGCGCCGGTCGGGGGCGCCATGCAGAGCGGGAGACGCTTGAGGGCGCTGTCCTAATCGTGGCCAAAAAAGCTAAGCGGCGCTGTCGGAACGTGCTCGCCGGCGGCGTGTTGATCTTCGGTCCACCCCACGCAGGAGCGCATCATGGCCGATCAAGCCAACGAGCAAAACCGCCAGCCGCAGCAGCAAGAACAGAACCCGCAGCAGCGCTCGCCGCAACAGCAGAACGAGCAGCGCGATAATCAAGGCCAGAAGACCGGCGAGCGGATCGACACCGATGGTGACGGCCGCACCCGCGACCCGAACGACACCCGTCCGACCGACGACGGCGGTCGCGGCGAGCCTGTTCAGCGCTGATCAGGCGCCGAGGACTTGAGATAGGCCGGGCGCCCCGCCCGGCCTTTTTCGTGTGCGCAGGACGACCGTGAGGCCGCGATGGCTCGTGACGCAATGGCGAGCAACCCAGAATCCGCCCTCCGCCGCATCCAGGCGCGTCGATCCCAGCACGATGAACGGCCAAGCCCTTAGGCGACAGCACAACGCCCCGGAGGAAACTCCGGGGCGTCTTACGTCTGTCGATGGCGTGCTTAGCCGCGGCGGTGGTCACCATCGTTCTTTTCGTACTGGACACTGCGGCTCAGCCGGTCGAAGCGACTGTCGAGGTCCGCGCGTTCCCGGGCGGAAAGGCTGCCCCCGCTGCGACGATACTGCGCCTCGAGCCGCGCCAAGTCCTTGAACTGGCCCTTCAGGCGAGCCGCTTCAGGACGCGTGATCTTGCCCGCGCGAATGCCTTGGTCGATGCGGCGATCGATGTTGGCCTGGCGCTGGTTCACCGACTGCCAGGGGGCGGCTTGAGCGGCGAGCGGAACGGTCGCGACGGTGGCGACGGCGACGACGGAAATCAAAAAGCGCTTCATGGGAGGACTCCTTCCAAATTCGTGGGCGCCGGGGGGCGTTCGACGAGCACCATCAAGCCACGCCCGGGCTGAACGTTCCCGGACCTCGTCGTTGCGCGGCGTTCATGTCGCTCCGGGCACTGCCCTTGCGCCGCCAAGGTCGCCGTCGTCGAAGACCCGGAACCGGGCGCCGGTTGCCTCGCGCGAGATCACGGCCCTGAGCGCGGGGCCCGCCGGGGCGGCCGCCAAGAGATCAGGCTTTGGCGGCCCGACACGGTTTGGCCTGGCCCCGGTCGAACCCGTTGCCAATCACCCGGTGGTCGGGGATACGACACCCCGCTTGGTTTTAGGAGTTGGCATGCAGGCGATCGTATTCATGGCTGGGTTCGCGGCCGCGTGGTGGGTGGCGGGCATCGCGCTTGGGCACGAACCACTTGGACTGGCGGCGATTGGTCCGGCGATCTCGGCGGTCTTCATCCTGGCCGCGGCCAGGGGTTTGCCGAAGGCTGAACTCGACGCCGGCGAGCGGGAGCGTCGTGGCCGGACCGTGGCCTGGATCGGCGCGGTCGAAGGCGCGGCGATCGCCGTGGCGATCAGGCTCTTGCCCGGCCTGGGCTTGTCTGACCTGGTCTTTCCGGCCGTGGCGATGATCGTGGGCCTTCACTTCGTGCCGTTGGCAAGACTGTTGCCCATGCGGATCTACTATCTGTCCGCGGTGCTGCTCGTCTTGGTCGCCGTCGCCGGCCTGTTCGCGCCGCCGGCCGACCGCCCCTTCGTTGTCGGGGCCGCCGCGGCGATCACCTTGTGGCTCACCTGCCTGGTGCGCTTGGTCCAACCCACACGGTCGGTCGCCTAGCCGATCCGCGTTCAGCGGCGCACAGTTGGGGTGGTGCGAGGACGATCCGCAGCTGCCGGGCTAGAGCAGCTTGTCCAAGGTGATCGGCAGGTCGCGGACACGTTTGCCAGTGGCGTTGAAGACGGCGTTGGCCACTGCCGCGCCCGTGCCCGTGATGCCGATCTCGCCAACGCCATGGGCGCCCATGGGCGCGTGCGGGTCGGGAATGTCGGTCCACATCACGTCGATCTGCGGCACGTCCATCTGGACGGGCACGTGATACTCGGCAAGGCTCGGGTTCATGATACGGCCCTTACGCGGGTCAAATTGCGTCTCCTCCATCAGGGCCAGGCCAAGCCCCATGATGATGCCGCCGCGGAACTGGCTGGCGGCGGTCTTGGCGTTGAGAATGCGGCCGCAATCGAACGAGCCCAGGAAGCGGCTCACCCGCACCTCGCCGGTGACGGCGTTGACCCGCACCTCGCAGAACATCGTCCCGTGGCTGTGCATCGACCAGTGCTGCGTCTCCAGCGGCATAGGAGGTTCGGCCTCGACCGTGATGATCTGACGACCCGCGCGGGCCAGGATGGAGGCGTAGGTTTCATGACGATCGGGATCGTCGAGCGCGGCCAGGCCGGCGTCCTGCCCGCCGACCTCGTCCGGATCGAGACCGGCCAGCACGGAGTCGTTGCCGGCGAGCTTGAGCAGTTCCTTGACCAGGGCCCGGTGGGCGGCGATCACGGACGCGCCGATCGAGGCGGTTTGCTGCGAGCCGCCGGCCAGGACCAGGCCCGGAAGGGTGGAGTCGCCATAGTTGAACGTCACCGCTTCAAGCGGCAGACCAAGGCGCTCGGCGATGACCTGCGTCTGGGCCGTGGCCGTGCCCATGCCCATCTCGTGGGCGGCGATATCGACGATGGCGTGGCCCTCGCGGGTCAGGGTCAGGCGCGCCGCGCCGCCCGGCATCCGGTAGTAGGGATAGGTCGCCGTGGCGCAGCCCACGCCCACCCACCATTCGCCGTCGCGCGTGGCGCCCGGGACCGGGTTGCGATGCGACCAGCCGAACCGTTCGGCGCCGGCGCGCCAAGCCTCGTCGATGTTGCGCGAGGAGAAGGGCAGGCCCAAGGTCGGGTCCTTGTCCGGCTCGTTGCGAAGGCGAAGTTCGATCGGGTCCATGGCCAGGGCGTGGGCCAGCTCATCAAGAGCGCTCTCCAGGCCGAACGTGCCGACAGACTCGCCCGGCGCCCGCATGAACGTATTGGCCAGCATGTCGAGCTCGACGACCTGCACGTCGAGCAGCATGGTTTCGGCGGCATAGGCGCTGCGAGCCGGCAGGATGAACGGTTCGGGCATGACGTTGGTGGCGGTCTTGGGCGTTACGCCGCTGTGGATCAGGGCCTTGAGCGTGCCGTCACGGTCCGCGCCCAGCGCCACGCGCTGCTGGGTGGGCGCGCGTCCGCCGACCATCCGATAGACGCTCTCTCGCGAGAGGACCAAACGCACCGGACGTTCCGTGAGCCGAGCGGCGCCGGCGGCCAGCACCTGATGCTGCCACAGGGTCTTGCCGCCGAAGCCGCCGCCGACGAAGGGCGAGGTCACGACGATCTGCTTCTCATCGACGCCGAACATCTGGGCCATCGTCCAGGCGGTGTGGGCCACGGCCTGGGTCGCGTCATGCAGCCGCAGCGCGCCGTCCTGCCAGTACGCGGTGACCGCGTGCAGCTCGATGGCATTGTGATTGTGGCCAGGGCTGGTGTAGTGGGCGTCGACGGTGACGGGCGCCGCCGCCAGGGCCTCCTCGGCATCGCCGATGGCGTTGTGCAGGGGCTGACCCATGAAGACGCCCTGCTTCGTCCCCTTGGCCTTGGCCACCTCGATGTCCGTCACGGCCGGCGCGACCTCGTAGGTCGCGCGCACCAGGGATTTGGCGTGGTCGGCCTGCTCCTGGGTCTCGGCGACGATCACCGCGATGGGCTGGCCGTTCCAGTGGATCTCCTCGTCCTGCATGACCGGCAGATTGTCGCCGCTGGCGGCCTTGGGATCGGACAGGAAGACGGGCGGGGCCTTGAGCCGTGGCGCGTTGCGATAGGTCATCACCGCAATGACGCCGGGGGCGGCCTCGGCGCCGGCGACGTCAAGCGTGAGGATCTTGCCGCGCGCGATGGTGCTGTGGGCGACGGCGGCGTAGGCCATGGCCTGGATCGGGAACTCGGCGGCGAAGGGGGCCTTGCCGGCCACCTTCAGCGGGCCATCGACCCGGGTCACCGGCTTGCCGATGTGGCCGTGCTGGTGACGGATCAGCGGATCGGGCTTGCCACCGGGAATCCAGCTGTCGGGGGCCAGGGCCACGGCCTTGCCCATCAGGCCTTGCACCGCGCCCTGGATCAGTTGCTTGGCGGCTTCGGGCAGGCTCATACGGCGTCTCCCAACAGATCGGTCAGGACGGCCACGGTCGTTCGGCGGGCCAGCTCGACTTTGAAGGCGTTGTCGACCTGGGGCCGGGCGTCGGCCAATTCGGCGTCGATCGCGGCGGCGAAGGCGCCGGCGTCGGCCGGGCCGCCCCGCAGGGCCGCTTCGGCCTTCCAGGCGCGCCACGGCTTGTGGGCGACACCCCCGAGCGCCAGTCGTACATCCTTGACCCGGCCGCCCTCCACCTCAAGGGCGGCGGCGACCGAAATCAAGGCGAACGCGTAACTGGCTCGGTCCCGGACCTTGCGATAGGCCGAACGCCGGGCGACCGGTAAGGGGGGCAGCTCGACGGCGGTGATCAGCTCGCCCTCCGCCAGCTCGGTCTCCAGGTCTGGCCGCTCGCCCGGCAGCCGGTGGAAATCGGTCAGTTGCAGGTGACGCGCCCCTTGGGGGCCGTCCACGTGGACGACGGCGTCCAGCGCCGCCAAGGCCACGCACATATCCGACGGGTGCACGGCGATGCAGGCGTCCGAGGCACCCAAGATCGCATGCATGCGGGCAAAGCCGCCGAGCGCGTCGCAGCCTTCCCCGGGCCGCCGCTTGTTACAGCGCGCGCCCTCGTCGTCGTAGAAATAGACGCAGCGGGTGCGCTGCAGCAGGTTGCCGCCGACCGTGGCCATGTTGCGAATCTGTGGGCTGGCGCCGGCGACGATGGCCCGGGTCAGCATCGGATAGCGCTCGCGCACCAATGGATGCTCGGCCAGCGCCGTGTTGCGGGTCGCCGCGCCGATCACGAGGCCGCCGTCCGGGCTCTGGGCGATCTCGCGCGACAGGCCGGTCACGTCGACCAGAGCCGTAGGGCGTTCGATCGTCTCGCGCATCAGATCCACGAGGTTGGTGCCGCCGCCAAGATATTTGCCCTGAAGCGCAACGGCGCGGCGGACGGCGTCGGCCGCGTCCTGCGCCCGCTCATAGACGAACGGGATCATTCGGCCGCCTCCAGTTGATCTGTCTTGCCGGCATAGGTCTCGAGGATCGCCTCGACTATGCCGTTGTAGGCGCCGCAACGGCAGAGGTTGCCGCTCATCCGCTCGCGAAGTTCGTCGCGATCGAAGGCGATGGTTTGCGCGACGAGGTCGCCGGTGACGTGGCTGGGAACGGCGCGCCGGATTTCCTCGGCCATGGCGATCGCCGAACAGATCTGGCCGGGCGTGCAGTAGCCGCACTGAAAGCCATCGTGGTCCAAGAACGCCTGCTGCAGCGGATGCAGTTTGCCTGGCGCCCCGACCCCCTCGATGGTGGTGACGGTGCGACCTTCGCACTGCACCGCCAGCGTGAGGCAGGATAGGACCCGCTCTCCATCGACGAGCACCGTACAGGCTCCGCAGGCGCCCTGGTTGCAGCCCTTCTTGGTTCCGGGCAGACCCAGGGTCTCGCGCAGATGGTCCAGAAGCGAAACACGCGGATCGTCGGGCAAGGCGGCGGCCACGCCGTTGACGGTCAAGCTCATGGGAACCTCGCAGCAGCGCCGTCGCGCGCGACGCGGTTCGGCTTATGCAAAACGCCAAAGGTCGTGTTCGGTGCCGCTCGCGACAGCGCCGTCGACCCCGGTCCGCCTTGTAGGCGCCGCCGCGGCCCTCCAGCACGCCAACCTTTCGCGGAAGGCTCCCAAGGATGAGCCGCCACCAGTTCGGCGGCCGGCCCCTGCGACAGCGCTTTGGAACGTTGCCGCAGGCGTGTCGTTCAAACGGCGTTCCCAATTCGAGGAGGTCCACCATGGCTCGACATTCCCTGCTCGCCGCCGCCGCCTTGGCGGCCCTATCGCTCGCCGCTTGTCAGAAGAAGGACGCCGCGCCCACGCCGGCCGATCCGGGCACGACCAACCCGACCGTGAACGCCGCGCAGGACGCCACCGCCACGGCGGTGGGGACCGCCGCCGCCGTGACCGGGCCGGTCTCCACCGACGCCTTCGTCGCCAATGCCGCGATCAGCGACATGTATGAGATCCAGGCCGGCCAGATCGCCCAGACCAAGGGTCAGACCGCCGCCGTCAAGGCGTTCGGCAAGCAGATGGTCACCGACCACACCGCACTGTCCAACGCGATGAAACCGCTCGTCATCGCCGCGGGCAAGACCGCCCCGACAGGCCTGGACGAGCGCCGCAAGGGCCTGATCGACAACCTCAACGCCGCCGCACCGGCTGATTTCGACAAGGTCTATATCGCCCAGCAGGACGCGGCCCACAACGAGGCCCTGACCCTGATGCAGGGTTATGCCGACCACGGGGACGACGCGGGGCTGAAGGCCGGCGCGATCAAGGCGCTGCCGAAGATCAAGGCCCACCTCGCGCACGTCCAAGGCCTGGCGTCTGGCGCTCAGTAAACCCTTAGATAAGGAGCGCCCGATGGGCCTTTTCTCAAAGATCGTCGACAAGATCTTCCATCACGACCAGGCAAAACCCGCGCCGGCCGCGCCGGCCGCGCCGGCCGCGTCGAGCCCGGCGGGGGCGACGCCGGCGTCCGCGCCAACCCAACCGCCATCGACCGCGCCGGTCGATGTCGAGGCCGTGCTTTCGTCAATGGCCGAGATCGATGGGGGTGGGGGCAACTGGCGCACCTCGATCGTCGATCTCCTGAAGCTATTGAAGCTGGATTCCAGCCTCGAGGCTCGCAAGGACTTGGCCCAGGAGCTGGGCGTTCATGCCGGTGAGGCCGGCAGCGCAGAACAAAACATCGCCCTGCAAAAGGCGGTGATGAAGAAATTGGCCGAAAACGGCGGGCAAGTGCCCGACAGCTTCTACCGGTGATCCGCGCGTGGGGGGGGGGGGGGGCCTGGCGCCGGCCGACGTTCATCCAGGCGAACTGCGCGTGATGGTGAGCCATGGGCTGGGACATCATCTCCGGCTAGCCGGTCCGCCGGCGCGGCAAGTCCATGGCTATGCCGTTGGAACGCTAGAGAACTTAAGCGGTTGAAAGCGGGCAGAGGAGATCATCCATGTCCGACGAGACCGTCGCCCGCGCGCTGCAAAGCGATGCGCCGCTCACCGCCGCCGTCCACCAACGCGATGTCGCCCATGAAGTCGCCGAGGAGCGTGGCTGGCACGAGGCCGCCCTGGTGGGGCGAACCGTGACGATCAATCGTCCGCGTGCGGAGCTTTATGCCTTCTGGCGCGACTTCCGGAACCTCGCCCTGTTCATGGAGAACGTCGAGAGCGTCACCCCGGGTGACGACAAGCGCTCGCACTGGGCGGTCAAGGCCCCGGCCGGCAAGACCGTCGAGTGGGACAGCCTCTTGACCGAGGAGGTCGAGAACGAGCTGCTAGCCTGGGAGTCGGTGGAGGGCGCCGATATCAAGAACGCCGGGCGCATCGAGTTCAAGGACGCCCCGCCTGGGCGCGGGACCGAGGTCACCGCCACCATCGTCTACGAGCCGCCGGGTGGTGATCTTGGCAAGCTGATCGCCAAGCTCTTCCAGAAGGAGCCGAAGATACAGGCCCGCCGCGAGCTCCGTCGCTTCAAGCAACTGATGGAGACCGGTGAGATCTCCACCGCCAAATCCCAAGACGCCGCGCCGCAAGGCTGACCCAACCCCTTTCGTAGGAGACGCCCATGCGCGCCCTGACCTGGCACGGCAAGCACGACGTCCGGATGGACACCGTGCCCGATCCCAAGATCGTCAATCCCCGCGACGCGATCATCAAGATCACCTCGACCGCCATCTGCGGTTCGGACCTGCACCTCTATGACAGCATGATCCCCTCGATGGAGAAGGGCGACATCCTGGGCCACGAGTTCATGGGGGAGGTCGTCGAGACCGGCCCCGGCTCGACCCTGCGCAAGGGCCAGCGGGTCGTCGTTCCGTTCGTCATCGCTTGCGGCAAATGCTTCCATTGCGAGAAGCAGCAGTTCTCGGGTTGCGAGAACTCCAACCCGGCCGAGACGCAAGACCTGGGCGAGATCGCCTATGGCGCGCCGATGACCGGCCTCTTCGGTTACTCCCACATGACCGGCGGTTATGCCGGCGGCCAGGCCGAATATGTCCGCGTGCCCTATAGCGATGTGGGACCGATCGTCATTCCCGATGGGCTGGAGGACGATAAGGTGCTCTTCCTCTCCGACATCCTGCCGACCGGCTGGATGGCGGCCGAGAACTGCCAGATCGAACCCGGCGACACGGTGGCGGTCTGGGGCTGCGGGCCCGTCGGCCTGTTTGCGATCCAGAGCGCCCTGATCCAGGGCGCCCACAAGGTGATCGCCATCGACCACCATCCCCACCGCCTGGAGCTGGCCGCCTCCAAGGGCGCGCAGGTGATCAACTACCACGACGTCAAGGTCCGCGAGGCCCTGATGGCCATGACCGGCGGTATCGGCCCCGACGCCTGCATCGACGCGGTCGGCATGGAGAGCCACGGCTTTTCGATCGACAACGTCGTCGACGCGGTGAAGGTCGCCACGCGCCTGGGCACCGATCGCGCCCACGTGCTGCGCGAGGTTCTGATGGCCTGTCGCACCGGCGGCCGGGTCTCCATCCCCGGCGTTTATGGCGGCATGGGCGACAAGATCCCGATCGGCGCGCTGATGGAGAAGGGCCTGCAGATCCGCACCGGCCAGACCCATGTCCAGAAGTACCTGCGCCCGCTGCTGGACCTGATCGGCGAAGGCGTCATCGACACCACCTTCCTGATCAGCCACCGCCTGCCGCTGGAGAGCGCGCCCGACGGCTACAAGATGTTCAAGGAAAACCAGAACGAGGTGACCAAGGTCGTCCTCAAGCCCGACTGGCAGAAGGAAGCCGCGTGATGATCGAAGACATTCGCCCCCTGGCCGTGGTGACCGGCGCTTCGTCCGGCATCGGCTACGAACTCGCCCGCCTGGCCGCCGAAGACGGCTACGACCTGGTGATCGCCGCCGACGAGCCGTCGATCGCCGAAGCAAAGGACGGCCTGGCGCAGCACGGCGGCAAGGTCGAGGCGCTGCAGGTGGACCTGTCGACCACGGACGGTGTCGACCAATTGCTGGCCCTGATCGGGGATCGTCAGGTCGACGCCCTGATGGCCAATGCCGGCCGGGGCCTAGGCCACGGCTTCCTGGACCAGGATTGGGACGAGGCACGGTTCGTCATCGACACCAACATCACCGGCACGGTTTATCTGATCCAGAAGGTCGCCCGCGACATGCGCGAGCGCGACCGTGGCAGGATCCTGATCACCGGCTCCATTGCCGGCCTGATGCCTGGCTCGTTCCAGGCGGTTTACAACGGCACCAAGGCGTTCCTCGACAGCTTCGCCTGGGCGCTGCGCAACGAGCTGAAGGACACCAACGTCACCGTCAGCTGCCTGATGCCCGGACCCACCGACACGGAATTCTTCGAACGCGCCGACATGCTCGACACCAAGGTCGGCGCCGATCCGAAGAAGGCCGACCCGGCCGATGTCGCGCTGACGGGCTACCGCGCCATGCAGAAGGGTGAGGGCGATGTCGTCGCCGGCTTCAAGAACAAGCTGCAGGCGGCGATGGCGGCGGTGACCCCGCAGAGCGTGCTGGCCGAGCAACACCGCAAGATGGCCGAGCCGGGGTCGGACAAGGCCTAGAGCGCGCGGCGAGCGGTGGGAAACGACAGGCCGGAGCGGTTCGACCGCTCCGGCTTTCGTCCTACAGGCCGAAGGCGGCCTTGAGCTTGCCGGCGGCGTAGTCCTCAGCGTCCTTGGCCTTGGCCACCACCGAGCCCATGCCGAAGAACTCGTGGGTGACGCCGGCATATTCCTTGAGATCGGTCTGGACGCCGGCGGCCTTGAGCTTGTCCGCCAGGTTGACGCCGTCGTCGTGCAGCGGGTCGATCTCGGCGACGATGATCGTGGTCGGCGGCAGGCCCTTCAGGTCGGCGCCCACGAGGTTGAGGCGCCGATCGAAGGCGTCGCCGGGTTTGGCCAAGGTGTTGGTGAAGAACCAAGCCAGCATCGGGGTGTTGAGCGGCTTGGCGGTCGCCTTGCTGACCTTCGAACCGGTGGCCATGTTGCTGTCGGCCACCGGATAGACGGCGACGACGGCCAACGGCGCCTGCAGCTTGTCGTTTCGCGCGGCGATGGCGACGTTGACGGCCATGTTGCCGCCGGCGCTCTCGCCGACCACGGCGACCTTGGTCGGATCGCCGCCCCAGGTCTTGGCGTTGGCCAGCAGCCACTTCCAGGCCGCGACGCTGTCGTCGTGGGCGGCGGGGAACTTGGCTTCCGGCGCGTGGCGATACTCGATCGAGACGACGATGGCGCCGGTGGCCTTGGCCAGGGCGCGCGGGCTGGCGTCATAGACGTCGAGGTCGGCGATCACCCAGCCGCCGCCGTGGATGTAGAGCACCACCGGGGCGTTGGCGGCGACGCCGGCCGGCGTGTAGATCCGCGCCTTCTGGACGCCCGCGCCGGCGGGGTAGGTGACGTCCTTGGTCGTGACGGTGGTGTCGGCGGCAATGGCCTTGTCCGTCATCACGGCCTTGACCGCGTCGGCTGGGGTCGGTTGCGAGCGCGCCTCGGTCGGCGAGAGGGTCTCGATCGGCTTGCCGCCCAGCGAGGCCAGCTTGTCGAGCACGGCCTGCATGTCGGCGTCGGGCTTGCCAGCTTGCGTCGTTTGGCTGGCGGCCGCGGGCGTATCGCCCGTAGTCTTGGCCCCGTCGGTGTTCTTGGAGCAGGCCGCGCCGACCAGGGCGAAAGCGCAGACCGAGCCCAGGAGGGCGAACGCGTGGCGAGTTGTCATGGAAGGTCCCAAGGCTGGCGAGCCTTCGCCCGCGCGGATGTTTTCCCCGTTGCGAGCTAACGATGGCGGAGCGGCCAAGTTCCGGGCTCGTGGCCTCCTTGCGGGCCATGGCGAGACAGGTCGCAAGCCGAGCGTCTCAGGGCGCTGCACGTCGCGGCACTGGTCCGGCGCGTTGATGGCCGCACCCGAGGCCGCACCTCAGCCATTGCCGGGAATACACTCTTGGGCGCGACGTCACGTCCCGCCTCGCCAGTGGATGGCAAATCGCCAGGGCTCGCAATAGCCGCGGAGACGGCGTCCGTAAATCCAGACGCGAACGTTTCGCAACATCGAGAAGTAGAGGAACGAGCGCGCCGCCTCCTCGTTGCTTGCAGCGACAGTCTCCCTGGCTGTGCGAGGAGAAAAACATCATGGCCACCGCCGCCCCTAAGCTCGACGCCGTCGCCTTGCTCAAGGCTGATCATCGCAAGGTCGAGGCGCTGTTCGCCCAGTTCGAGGCCGCCAAGGGCGATGGCAAGAAAAAGGCCCTGGCCGAACAGATCTGCATGGAGCTGACCGTCCACACCAAGATCGAGGAGGACATCTTCTACCCCGCCTGCGAGGGCAAGGTGGAGGCGGACCTCTTGAAGGAGGCCTATGTCGAGCACGACGGCGCCAAGGTGCTGATCGCCGAGATCGAGGCGGGCGGCCCCGACGACGAATTCTACGACGCCAAGGTCAAGGTGCTGTCGGAAATGATCGAGCACCACGTCGAGGAAGAGGAAAGGCGCGTCGAGGGGATGTTCAGCCAAGCCCGCAAGGCGGGCCTGGACATGGACGCCCTGGGCGAGCAGATGGCCGCCGAGAAGGCTCAGTTGATCTCGACCTACAAGGCCGGCGGCTTGCCGGTCCCCGAGACGCCGACCCTGCAGAGCACGACGCTCGCGGCCCACTGACCATGGACAAGCTGTTCGCGAAGTTCGCGAACGCCACGGCCAAGGCGACGGGCAGTCCCGTCGCCTTTCTGCTGTGCGTCGCATCGGTGCTGCTCTGGGCCGTCACCGGCCCGCTCTTCAAGTTCTCCGAAACCTGGCAACTGGTGATCAACACCGGCACGACCATCATCACCTTCCTGATGGTGTTCCTCATCCAGAATACCCAAAATCGCGACGGCGCAGCCCTGCAGACCAAGCTCGACGAACTCATCCGCGCCTCCGACGCCTTGGACGAGTTCATGGGCATCGAAAAGCTGACCGACAAGGAATTGGAAGCCTTGCACGCGCGGTGCCAGAAAGACGCCGAGCGAAGCGCCAAGATCGCCGCCAAGGCCCAGGCCGAGCGCCAATCTCGCGCCGCGCCCGCGCCGCGCGGCGCGGCGGAGCCGGGCCCGAAGGCGGCAACCCGCGCCAAGCCTCGCGCCAAGGCCTCAAAGGCGGGACCTGGCAAGCGGAAGGCTTCATGACCGTCTCGGCGAAACCCGAGCTGTCATCCTCCAACGGCTTGGCCGATCACGTCGCTGAATCCGTCGAGGCGGTCGCTCAATTCCATCGCGAGCACTATCGCAACGCCTCGCCGCTGCAGCGGACCATCGACGCCCTGACGGATCGACTTGGCCGGCCCGCGGCCGTCATCGTCATGGTCATCGTTCTTGCCGGATGGTCGGGCTTGGCGGCTTGGCGCGGCGGCGGACGCGTCGATCAACCGTCCTTCGCGTGGCTGGAGCTGGCCGCCACCATCGCGGCCTTGGTCGTCTCGATCCTGATCCTCGTCACCCAGAGACGGGAGGATCAACTGGCCGATCGCCGCGCCCAGCTGACCCTGGAGCTGGCGCTGCTCGCCGACCGGAAAAGCGCCAAGATCATCGAACTGCTGGAAGCCTTACGCCGTGACCAGCCCGAGGTCGCTGACCGCATCGACGCCGAATCCGAAGCGATGGCCCAGCCTACCGACCCGCAAGCCGTCGTGGCGTCGATCGACGAGCACGACGAAAAATCCCCAGACTAGGCGAGCGCGTGGCCGTCTAGGCGGCCATTTTGGTCTTGAACGCGTTGGCGATGGCTCGCTCGTTGACGGGCTTGCCGAAGACTTCTCCGGTCCTGGCCAGCCGATCTTCGGCGTCGGGCTGAACGGTGATGAAGATCACCGGGATCCAGCCATGCGCCCGATGGATCGCCGCCACCGCGGCCGGGCCGGTGCCGGTCGCCAAACCGACGTCGGCGGTGATGAAAGCGGGTCGTTTCTGTCTTGCCGCGTCGATGGCCTCATCCTGCGTCGCCACGATGATGCTGGACGTGGCGCCGTTTTCCTCAAGCAGCAGCTGAAGGTTCATGGCGATCAGCGGATCATCTTCGATAATAAGAACGTGGACCATGTCGCTACCGCCTTTGACCGGACCATAACCCGCCGATGGTCTGAATGTTCAATTAATTCGCGGGCATCGTAAAAATAAAGCGCACGGTTTTCTGTGTCGAAGTCGCTCTTAATACTCCGCCATGGGCCTTAGCGATCTCAGAGGAGATAAACAAACCCAGGCCCAATCCTTGTTTATTGGGCGTGACGTCGCCCCGCGAGAAGGGCTGGAACAGTCTTTCAAGCGTTGCTGCCGCAATGTCGTCGCCCGGGTTACTTACCGAGAGCTCGAACTCGCCGTTGCGATGTGTCGCCAACACGACAATGGGTCCGTCCTTCGCGCCGTGGGTCAGGGCGTTGCCTAGGAGGTTGGAGAACAGTTGAGCCAGGCGGGTGATGTCGCAGGCGATCGGATCGGGCAGCGCCCAGGTGGTCTGGATCTCGCGATCGGGCCAGGTTGAGCGCAATTCGGCCACGACCTGTTCGAGGACTGGCTCGATCCGTTCGGGACGCAGGCGCAGGGCAATGCCCCCGCCCAAGCGCCCGCGCGCGAAATCCAGAACATTGTCGATCAGGCTCGCCATGCGCAGCACCGACTGCTGCATCATCGTGCTGATCGTGCGGGCGCGCTCGTTGGCCGGGTCGCGCAGTAGGATGCGAATGCCTGAATCGATGGAGGCCAGGGGATTTCTCAGATCGTGCCCGAGCACGGCGATGAACTGTTCTCGCAGCTCCGATACGCGACGCTCGTCCAGCAGGGAGGCGGAGGTGTCGTCATTAAGCTGTCGCAAGGCCGCATCGGTGGCGTGGCGCTCGCTGACGTCGCGTAGGATGACGCTCGCATAGGCCTGGGTCTGGCTCTGCCACCGCGAGGCCGACGCCTCCAGATAGCTGGTCGAGCCGTCGGGGCGGCGCACGATCAGTTCCGTGCGCTCGTCCTCCCCGCGCCCACCAATGGCGTTGCGCCAGACTTGCTCCCACGCCTGGCCGTCCTCGAACAGCGACGTGACGCTGGCGCCCACCAGACTGACAGCCTCGACGCCAAACTGACGTCCGGCCGCAGCGTTGACGTGCTGGACAATACCCGTCTCGTCCACGGTGAGGATGCCGTCGCGGGCGTTGTCGACGACGGCGGCGTAGCGGGCGTTCTGGCGCTCGCGCAACACGCGCTCGCGTTCGGCGGCCACGGTCACGTCGGTGATCTGCACGAAGATGAGCGCAAAGGGGGGCTCGCCGACCGGGCCGACGACGATGTCATGCAGCATGGGCCGGTCGGCGCGCGTGCGAAGCGGCAGCAGGCCAGGGTGCAGGGCGTGGCTCAGCAGGCGCGAGGCGCCGTTCTGCGCCGCCTCCCGCGCCGCGCGATCAAGCTTTGAGAGATCCGCGCCGGGGAAGAGTTCGCTCAGCGTGTGACCAAGCGCGTGCGCCTCGCTCAGGCCGGTGGCGCCTGCTAGCCAGGCGTTCCAGACGGCCACGCGACGCTCGCGGTCGAGGGCCAGCACGCCGACGTTCAAGCTGTTGAGGAGATCGCGATGCATCGCCCGATCAGACCTGGGCCGGCGCGCCGGTCGCGCGGTCAATGAACTCTCCGATCAGCGCCTTCAGCGCCATCAGCGAGGGCATGTCCATCAGGAACACGATGTAGCCGCCGAGCGCGCGACGCCGCACCGAAAAGTCGATGTAGAGCAGCAGCACGACTTCTGTCTCCGCGGCGGGCGACAGCCCCAAGAGCTCGGCCCCATGGCCGCGCACCACGTCGGGCAGGGACATCTTCAGCGTCCGCTCGAGCATGTTGGCCATGGTCGCCAGACAGGCGTTCAGCACAACATTGCCCGTTTCGGCCAAGGCCTCGTGCTCGAGTTCGGCGATATCTTCCAGCGACAGGTCCGCGCCCGCCACGGCGCGCACCAATTCAAGACTCTTGGCCTCGGGGAAGATCAGCAGGGCCCGGCCGCTGATATCGCCCTCAAAGCGCTGGTGCACGGCGATCAGGCGGTGGGGATCGCGAGCGGCGAGAAGCGCGGCGGCCTGGGCGCGGGTGACGAGCGCCAAATTCGGCACCGTCAGGTGGACTTGCTCCCCGACCATCGCGGCCAGTCCCGCGGCCGCGCGGCCCACGCCCATATTGACCAGTTCGACCAGGGCGTCGTGCTCGAGCGCGTCGAGCAGATCGTCGATCGGCGTCATTGGGTCGATGTCGCCAAGGCCGTGAGCGACGGCCGCGCTGCCAGGGCGTCTGGGCTCAACCGGCCGGTCCGCGCGCTTAGGTGGTCGCGGCGGTTTGGGCCATGGCCGGCAGCCGGAGAATCGTGCGCGGGCGCGGGAAAGCCGCTGGGCTGGCGATGGCGCGTTGCGGCGCCAGGGGGGCGCGGCGCGACCGGACGGTCACGACGGTAAAGGTGTGCATGGGGGGTGGTTCCATGATCCGGCCGCCACGATGGCGCTCCAGGATCGGGAGAAGAAGCCTTGGGCCGCCCGACGGTTCCGACATCGACCTGCGTCACGCGGGCCGAGACCTCAACCGCAGGGCCGCCCCGGAGATGAAGCCGCGCAGAGTGTCCGGCGTCGCGGGCTTGGCCACGAAGGTCACGTCGATGGCGCGCGCGGCGCTGATGATCTCGTCCTGGACATTGGCCGTGGCCAGGGCGAGCGGCATTTTCGGAAACTGTTCGCGCAAGGTTTCGGCCAGCGCCAGACCGTTTTGTCCCGGCATGTTGTAGTCGAGCACGGCCAGATCGATCGCCTCCTGATCGATCTTGGCCAGCGCTTCGACCGCATCGGCGGCCTCGAGCACGGTCCAGTCCGGCTGCAGGGCGCAGATGGCCTTGCGCAGGACAATGCGCGCAAGCTTGCTGTCGTCGATCAACAGCGCCGTTACCGTCATTTGAGGACTCTTCGCGGCTCAAGCGCCTAGCCCTGCAACCATAGACATCTGGAACGCGATGGCAACAAAGCGCGGACTTCGGCTTTCTTTCCGTGGCGCTTCCAGCGTTGCTGGGCGGGCATTCAGCGATGGGTCAAGACATGGGCATTGGCGCGGCAATCGAGCTAGAGGACGCGCTTGGCGCCGTACGCGCAGCGCATCAAGCCCCGCGCGAAGTCGTGCTGCCCTTGCGCGCGAAGCTCGAAGAGCTGCTGCTGACCGCCGAAATCGCATCGGGCGGGGGCATGGTCGCCTCGGTGCTGCTCGTGGATGAAACGGGCGAGCGCCTACGACATGGCGCGGCGCCGAACCTGCCGGTGGGCTATTGTGAGGCTATCGATGGCATCTTAATCGGCCCGGGCGTCGGATCCTGCGGCACGGCGGCGTTCCTGGGCCACCCCGTCTATGTGACCGACGTAGAGCGCGACCCTCTGTGGGCCGACTTTCGCCATCTGGCGCTGCGCCACGGTCTGAGGGCCTGCTGGTCCAGGCCGCTCTTCGACGCGGGCGGCGCGGTCCTCGGCACGTTCGCGGTCTATCACCACACGCCGCGCAGCCCAACGCCGACGGAGTTGGACGCTATCGGCGTCATCGCCAGCGCCGTCGAGAGCGCGATCGTCGAGCACGCTGTCTCCCTCGGTTCTGGCCTCTTGCCTTGAGCCTATCCGCGATAGGATTGCCGTGGGTGACAGCGCCGAACTGGAGGCCGGCTCACCCATCGCGAGCCGATATCCGCCCTGTACGATTGAAGGGCGTGCAAAGGATCGACCCCCCAGCATCCCGGACGGCCCTCGAACCCTGACGCTCGCCAACGAAGCAAGCCGTGGCGCGCGCCTTCGATGACGCCCAGACGGAAGAGGTCGCCGCCAACACCGTCGGGGCGGCGCCGCCTTGCAAGGCGACCCGACCCGCCAAGCTGCGCGACGCCCTCGACGCCGCGTCCTGTCAGGATGGCCGCTGGATGTTGGGCCCCAGGCTCGAAAGAATTTCCCGGGCGTCGTAGGCGCGCGGGTCGCCGGCAGGCTTTGCTCCCTTGTGCAGGACGATCTCCGCGGAGGCCTCGAACTTCTCGACCGTTCGCACCCGAGCGCGATCAGCAAAGAACGGATCGCCCCAGAACGGATCCCAGCTGCGCCAGCCGCCATAGCGAGGGCCATAGTAGCGCCAAGCCGGGCGCCAGGAGCCGTAGCCCGCCCCATAGCCGAAGCCTGGCCGCATGAACGGGTCCTGTTCGATCGTGGTGCGCGCATCGCGGTCGGTTCGCCGGTCGGCGGTCTCGAACCAGTCAAAGCCTTGCTGAGTCGTCAGCTCGGCCGAGCGATAGAGCAGGTAGCGCTCGACGGTTTCTCGCGACGTCAGGCTGTTGCCCGCGAAGGTCACCCGGTATCGATCCGGCTCCAGGCGCAGATCCGAAAACCCGCCCGAGGCGGCCTGGCCACGAACATTGGGCTGGTAGGGCGTGGCGGTGGCGCAGGCTGTCAGGCCGGCGGCAAGAACGAGCATGGCCGCCACAGCGGCGCGTCTGATCGTCATGATTTTGCTCCTTCGAGTCTATACCGCAAGATACGCGCCAGGGACTGGCCTGGATGCCAAAATCCTCAGGAAAATTATAGTGTTAGGTTGCCGACAGTTTATGCCCGCCTCGCGTGGCGGAGACCGTGACGGAGGGCGCGCCGGTTTCCTGTCCGGTTCTGTCGCGAGCGTGCGGCGACTTTCTTGAGCCCGCCGGGGGCAGATCGTCGACCCGAGTGACAGCAAGCCTTGCAAGGCGCTACGGTCGTCGTCATCGGTCTCCGGTCAGCTTAAGGTTCGCGTGGCGTCCTCCTTTCTTCCAAACCGCGATGATCTGGGCCGCATCGTCGCAACGACTGCAGGCTACGCGGCGCTGGGCGTTCTTGGGCTTGGGTGGGGCGTCTATCGCGGAGCGGGAACGGCGGTTTGGCCCGCCTCGGGCTTTGCCTTCGCCGTCCTCCTGGTCGGCGGCGTCAGGCTTTGGCCGGCTATTTTCCTGGGTCGGCTGCTGACGGCGATCCTCGTCTCGAGCGCCCCGCCGTGGTGGGGAGATCTCCTGGTCGCGGCGGCCTCGGCCCTGAGCACCGCCGCACCGGTCGCCTGGCTCAAGCATCGCTCACGCTTCGATCTTCGCCTCGTCGCCGTCTACGATATCGTCGCCCTGCTCGCGGCGGGGGCGGCGGGCGCGCTTCTCTCTGCCCTCACGGGCCTCCTGGTTCTCTGGCTAAGCGGCGCGGCGCCCTCGAGCATGCCCGTGGCGTTCGCCGCCTGGTGTCTTGGTTATACGAGCGGCGTGATCATTGTCGCGCCACTGATCCTGGCTTGGCGACGCGCCACCCAAGCCTCGCCGCGCGAGACGCTCGGCTTGGCGGCGAGCCTCGTCCTCCTCGCCGCCTTCAGCGTTGTGGTGCTGTTTGGCCTGACCCCCTTTCACCTGCGAACCTGGCATCTTTTCCCGGTCCTGGCGGCGATCGCCATCATCTTCAGCCTGCGCGGCGTGACGCTGGCGCTGCTGATCGTCTCCATCCTGGCCTTGGCCAGCGCGACCTCCGGCGTGGGTCCGCTTTCGGAAATCTATACCGGATTGGCGGCGCGCGCCCTCTACGCCCAGCAGTTCATCGCCGTCACCGGCGGCACGCTGATCCTGCTGGCGGCCGCCACGGACGAAAGCCGCGCCAAGACCATCATCGCCAACGCCCGCGCCGCGAAGGCGGCGGTGCTCGACGCGGCCTTGGACGCGATCGTCACCATGTCAGGCGATGGAAAGGTCGTCGATTGGAACGATCAGGCCGAGGTGATGTTCGGCTACACCGCGGCCGAAGCCATCGGCCAGGACCTAGCCGAGCTGATCGTGCCGGAAAGTTTGCGCCAGGCCCATCGCGATGGTCTGGCGCGCTATCTGGCCCAGGGGCGTGGGTCCATTCTGGGCCGGCGGCTGGAGTTGCAGGCCATCCGCGCCAACGGAACGACCTTTCCCGTGGAGCTGGCCATCAATGTCGTGCGGCTGGACGACGCGCCGTTGTTTACCGCCTACCTTCGGGACCAGACCGAAAAGCTCGCCGCCGCGGCCAGACTCAGGGTTCAGGACCAGCGGCTGCGGGCGACCTACGCCCATGCGCCGATCGGCATCGCCGAGGTCGACGCGGAGGGCCGCTTCCTCGCCGTCAATGCGCAGCTTTGCGAGATCTGTGGCCGAACCGCCCCATCCCTGATCGGGGTGAAGTTCTGGGACATCACCCACGAAGACGACCACGAGGCCGAACGTTACCTCTTCGCGCGGCAGATGCGCGGTGAACTCGATCACTACAGCCTGGAAAAGCGCTATGTGCGCCCGGATGGCGCGGTCGGCTGGGTGGAGCTTCGAGCGTCCCGTGTCGACGCCGCCGACGACGCGCCCGCCTATGGCATCCGGGTGCTGCGTGACATCACCCAGGAGCGACGCTTGGCCGAACAGCAGCAAGTGCTGATCAACGAGCTGAACCATCGGGTGAAGAACACGCTGGCGACCGTGCAGTCGGTGACGTTCCAGACCCTGCGCAACGCCGGCGTGACGGGCGCGGCCCAGCACGACATCGAAAGCCGCCTGGTGGCCCTGTCGCGCGCCCATGACGTCCTGACGCGCGAAAACTGGGATGGGGCGAACCTTGGGGAGATCATCGACGTCGCGGTCAAGGCCTACGCGCCTGCTGGCGCGCGCCTGAGCGTGCGCGGACCCGAGGTGCGGCTGGCGCCGCAAACGGCGCTGAGCTTGGCGATGGCTCTTCAGGAACTTGCCACCAACGCCACCAAATACGGCGCCTGGGCCAATGACGAGGGCGTGGTGGACATCGTCTGGGGAGACGCCGGCGGCGTCCTCGACCTGAGCTGGCGCGAACGCGGCGGGCCACCTGTCGTCACCCCGACCCGGCGCGGCTTTGGGACCCGATTGCTCCAGCGCAGCCTGGCCGCCGAGCTTGGCGGTGCCTGTACGATCACCTTCGCGCCCGAAGGGGTCGTTTGCCAGATCACCGCCGCGCTTTGAGCCTTTGGCCTGCGTGGCGCACGTAGGAAAGCACGCCCGAGGACATCCTGGGCCTTGAGGTGCAACGGCTTTTGGCGGCCGGCGTTGGGTTGATCCGAATCCATGTGAGCATCCCATGAGTGACGTCGTCCTGCCGGCCCCCGGCCTCCACGGCGATGAGCCGGCCGCCTCGACCGCGAAGGGTCGCGCCGACCGCAAGGAATTGGCGTTCGTCGCCGTCGAGCGCACGCGCATGCCGATGGTGATCACCGACGCGCAGGCCCCCGACAATCCGATCGTCCTGGCCAATAACGCCTTCCTCGAACTGACCGGCTATGACGCCGATGAAGTCTTGGGCCGCAACTGCCGCTTCCTGCAGGGCCCGGAGACGGCCTCGGGGGCGATCGCTGAAATTCGCACCGCGGTGGCGGCGCAGCAGGAGTGCACCGTCGAACTCCTCAACTACCGCAAGGACGGCACGTCGTTCTGGAACCGCCTGCACCTTAGCCCCGTCCACGCTGACGATGGGCAACTCCTCTACTTCTTCGCCTCGCAGCTGGACGTCACCGAACGCCGACGCGCGCAATCCCTGCAGATCGTCGAGCACCGGCTCCTGCGAGAAGTCGATCACCGGGCGATGAACGCCCTGGCGATCGTCCAGGGCATCGTGCGCCTGAGCCGCGCCGACGATCCGGCGCGGTATGCCTCAGCGATCCAGAACCGTGTCCAGGCGCTCGCCACCGCCCACGCCCTGCTCGGGCGCGAGGGATGGCGCGACATCCTGCTTGAGGACCTGCTGAAGGCGCTGGTGGGGCCCGCCGGGCACAGGGTGACCTTGATGGGCCCGCCGTTCCAGGTCGCCGCGACCCTCGTCCAGCCCCTGGCGCTCGTGCTGCACGAGATGATCGCCAACGCCTGGCGCCACGGCGCCCTGTCGCAGGGCGCAGGACATGTGAGCGTCACGTGGCACCACGGCGGCGACACTGGTTTGGTGCTGTCCTGGGTCGAGACCGGCGGTCCCGAACCGGCCATCAGTCGTCCCCCCGGCTTTGGCGCGACCATGATCGACGCCATCATCGAGCGGCAACTTCGCGGCCAGGCCCAGATGCATTGGCGGTCCGAGGGTCTGGCGGCCCAGTTCACGCTCCCGCACAACGCCGCCGTCGAACCGTTCGAACTCTCTTCGGCGGGCGATCCCCGGCCGTGAGAACAATAGGGGTCGGGCACGCCTTGCCCGACCCTCGGGCGCGGCGCTGGCAGCGCCTTGCCCGCCGTGCGGAGCTGTTGTCGCGTCCTTAGGCTGGATCTTGTCGTAGGGCCGCGAGCAGGCCTTCGATGGAGTAGGGTTTGTGAAGCAGGGCAAAGCCGTGATTGCCCTTCTCCGCCAGGACGTGGCTGTAGCCGCTCGTCAGGATGATCTCCAGGTCGGGCCACAGGGCGCGGACCTGCTGGGCCAGCTCGATGCCGCTCATCCCCGGCATGACGACGTCCGAGAACAGGAGGTCGTAATCGCCCGCGCCCGCCTTCAGGATCGCGAGCGCCTTTGAGGCGTCGCCGACCCAAGTGACGGTCTGGCCAAGCTCGGTCAGAAGCCCCGCCGCAAATCGGCCCACGCCTTCATTGTCCTCGACCAAAAGGATGCGACGCGCCGGCAGGGTTTGCGGCGCCGGCGACGGAGCGGGAAGGGCGCTCTGCGTCGGCGCCTTGGCGCGCGGCAGATAGAGCGTGAAGGTCGTTCCGACCCCTTCCTGGCTCTCGGCGGCGATCTCGCCGTGGGACTGCTTGGCAAAGCCATAGACTTGGCTAAGGCCCAGGCCCGTGCCCTTGTCCACGGCCTTGGTGGTGAAGAACGGCTCGAAGATGCGCTGCAGGGTTTGCGGCGACATGCCCACGCCCGTATCGGCGATGCTCAGGGCCACGAAAGCGCCGCTGGCGGCGGCGTGGCCGCGCACCGGCGGCACCTGGTCGACCGACGACACCGACACCCGGATCGCGCCGCCCCTGGGCATGGCGTCGCGGGCGTTGATGATGACGTTGAGGACGGCCGTCTCGAACTGACTGGGGTCGGCCTCGATCCAGAAGGGCTCGTCTGGCAGCGACATCTGGACATCGACGACCGCGCCGACGGTGGTGGCGATCATCTGCTCCAGGCCGCGAAGACGCGCCCCGGCGTCAAAGACTTCGGGCTGCAGCGGCTGGCGGCGCGCGAACGCGAGCAATTGGCCGGTCAGGACGGCGGCCCGGTTGGCGGTCTCGGCGATGGCCTGGACATAACGCGTGCGCTTGTCCTCGCTCAGCCCCGGGCGCATCAGGAAGTCCGCCGAGGCCCGGATGACCGTCAGAAGGTTGTTGAAGTCGTGGGCGACCCCGCCGGTCAGTCGGCCAATGGCCTCTAGCTTCTGGGCCTGGTTGAGCGCCTCGCGGCTGCGTTCCAGCTCTTCCTGGGCCGCGCGCTTTTCAGTGATGTCGCGCGTGACCTTGGCAAAGCCGATTTGCTCGCCCGCGTCGTCGAAGATCGGATCCAGCAGGACGTGCGCCCAGAAAACCTCGCCGTTCTTGCGGACCCGTTGGGCTTCACCCTCGAACTTGCCGGTGGCGAGCGCCGTGGCCAGGGCGCGATCCGGCTCACCCCTTTCCCGGTCCTCGGGCGTGTAGAAGGTGGAGAAGTGGCGGCCGATGATCTCGTCGGCGCGGTAGCCCTTTATCGCCTCTGCGCCGGCGTTCCAGCTGGAGACCAGACCGTCCTTGTCGAGCCGATAGATGGCGTAGTCGCGCACCCCTTGCACCAGCAGGCGAAATTGCTGCTCGCTCTCGAACCGAGCCTGTTCCGCCGCCCGTTTGTCCGAGACGTCGCGTGTGATCTTGGCAAAGCCGATGATCGCGCCATCCTCGCCCACGATAGGATCGATGACGACGTGGGTCCAGAACCGCGAGCCATCCTTGCGCACCCGCCAGCCCTCGGCCTCGAACCGGCCTTCGGACGTGGCGGTCTCGAGCGCGCGCCCCGGCAGATCGATGGCGCGATCCTCGTCGGTGTAGAACTTGGAGAAATGCTGGCCGATGATCTCGTCGGCCGTGTAGCCCTTGAACCGTTCCGCGCCGGGATTCCAGCTGGCGACATAGCCGAGTGGATCGAGCAGATAGATCGCGTAATCCTTGACCGCTTGGATGAGCAACTCGAAGCGCTCGGCGTGCGCCAGGTCGGTCAGGGCTTTGGGACGAATGGCCTTCACCTGCAAGCTCCACGGGCCTTGGACGGGGGTCCGGCAGCGTAGGCGCGATAGCCCCGTAGGCGGTGACGCTATTTGGCGGATTGGCTGGGCCGGTTCAAGGGTTCTCATACGTGACAACCCCACGCGAAGGCGCTGCGCTTTCGGACGGGAGGCGTTGGACGCCTCAAATCGGGTCGCCAATGAGCGTCGACTTGATCGTGAACTCCGAACGCGGCTCGGCGTTTGCACGGAATGACACACCAAACATTCGATACCCCGCTTAGCGCCGAACTCGTCGACGGCGAAGTCGTGCTGACAGGTCCTGATGGTTTAAGTGGTTCCCTGACCCTGGACGCCGCCAGGAAGACCCTTGAGCACTTGCAGCGCGCTTTGGCGCCTGACGACGAACCGGCGCAAACCTATCAGAAGCCGCTCGGTTAGGCTCCGACGCCTGGCGTCTGCGCCGTGTATGCTGAAGCCGAAGGGAGCGTTTTTTAGCCTCCCTGGCGCGCGCCGACGGCCCGATTGGATTTCGGTGGAAGCGTCAGAGGTCACGGGTCTTGCCGCCGCTGGGGCCGCGCGACGGACGAGGTCGTCGTGCGCCCGCCTTACAAGGGACGGGCTGGCCGGTGCTCGGTGCTGACCATGGAATAACGCGCCGAAAAGCCCGAAAACCATTCGCTCAGGGCTGGGCGAGCCCGACGCCATTCGCGGTCGGGCCAACGAAAATCAAGGTAGCCCAGCAGGACGCCCACCGAGATTTCGCCAACGGTGCAGATCTCAGGATCCAGGCGTTCGGCGTCCACCGCCGCGAGCGCGGCGGCCAGAGCCAGACGCTGGCGTTCCATGACCCCGTCAGATCGCTCGTTTCGGGGTCTGTGCTCATCGGCGAAAAGACGGCCGGCGGCGGCGGATGCGCCGTCCGCCAAGCCTTGGAGGCGCAAGGCGCGCCAGCGGCCAGGGCCGGCCGGCGGGATGAGACGGCGCTCGGGGCCGAGCGCGTCGAAATAATCGCAGATCACCGCGGACTCGTAGAGGCATTCGCCCTGGTCCAGCACAAGGGTCGGGACCTTGGCGAGGGGATTGAGCGCCCGCAGGCGCGTGTTGGTCCAGGGATCGACTTCGATCAGGTCCAGCCCGCTTGTCAGCCCCAACTCCTCGGCGGCGACGCGCACCTTTCGCGCGAACGGCGAGGTTGAGGCGTACCAAAGCTGCATGGCGCTCCTCCGATCGTGACCTTGGCGACCGTACCTTTAGCCTTGGATTTCGTCGACGTCAGCGCCCCGGTCCAAGACCTTGGCGCTGCGCCGGCGAAGCTGAGGCGACCCTCGATCCCAACGCGCACGGAGCAGCCGGACTCGCCCCGGGGTGCGTGCGGCATCGACACCGGTCCGCTGCCTCTTACGCCAGGACGCTGTTAGTCGGCGCCGTTGCCAGGGTCATCCGCGGTCGGGTCGCTGGTCGCGTCCGTCTTTCGCGTCGAGTCCTGGGCGGGATGGGGTGGCGCTTCCAGGCCAGCGGGATGGGGTTCCTTTGGTTTGGGCTGATCGGTCGTGTTTGTCTCGGGCATGACGTTCTCCTGGAAGCGGACAATAAAACGCGCCGTGGCCAGACCCGCGCGCTCAGCCGGGCTTGCGATGGAACTGCTGGCGAAGCTCGGCCTTGGCTTCGTTCAGCTTATGCTTGCGCTCGGCCGAGAGGTTCTTGCCGGCGCGGTTGATGTAGAAGGTCAGCATCGACATCGCCGACTGGAACGGCGAGGCCTTGCGGCGGTGGCTGTGCTCGGCCGAGCGCTTTAGCGACGCGGCGATCTTGGCCGGGTCGTCCTGTTCGAAGACGTGCGCCTTCAGGTTTAGCGCATCGCTGGTCTCGGTGACCTCGGCCGACCATTTGCGGCCTCCATCCTTCTTGGCCTTCTTGGCCTTCTTGGCCATCACACATCTCCTTCGGGTCTAGGGTCCGCCGCGACCGCCGACGGCAGCGAAAACCTGGCCGGTCGAGTAGCTGGCTTCCGGCGAGGCCAGCAGGACGTAGATGCCCGCAAGTTCGGCCGGCTGGCCCGGACGACCCATCGGACTGTCGGCGCCGAACTGGGGAAGCTTGTCGGCGGGCTGGCCGCCGGTGACCTGCAGCGGCGTCCAGAAGGGCCCCGGAGCCACGGCGTTGACCCGGATCCCCTTGGGGGCGAGCTGCTTGGCCAGCCCCTTGCTGAAGATCATGATCGCGCCCTTGGTCGAGGCGTAGTCCAGCAGGTTTTCGCTGGGATCGTAGGCGTTGACCGAGGCGGTGTTGATGATCGCCGAGCCAGGCTTCAGGTGCGGGACCGCCGCCTTGGTGATCCAGAACATCGCGTAGACATTGGTCTTGTAGGTCTCGTCGAACTCGGCGGTCGTGATGTCGAGGATCGAGTCGCGCGAAAACTGCCGGGCAGCGTTGTTGACCAGGATGTCGAGGCCGCCCAACTCGCCCACGGCCCGCTCGACCAACTGCTGGCAGAAGGCCTCGTCCTTGATGTCGCCGGGGATCAGCACCGCCTTGCGCCCGGCCTCGCGGATCAGCTTGGCCACCTCCTGGGCGTCAGGCTCCTCGGCCGGCAGATAGTTGATGGCCACGTCCGCGCCCTCGCGGGCAAAAGCGATGGCGGCGGCCCGGCCAATGCCGCTGTCGCCCCCCGTGAGCAGCGCCTTGCGCCCCTGGAGGCGGCCCGAGCCCTTGTAGCTGGTCTCGCCGTGATCGGGCCTGGGGTCCATCTTGCTGGTCAGGCCCGGCCAGGGTTGTTGCTGCTTGGGAAAGGGCGGTCTTGGATAGGCCGTGGTCGGATCGGGCGGCGGAGCCATGGGCTTTGCTTTCTGGCTTTGGGCCGCCGCGGGGGCGGCGACGGCGAGGCCGCCGGTGGCGGCGGCGGCGAGGATCAGGCGGCGGTCCTTGTCAGGCGGCTTGGTCATCGTGGTGTTCCGGCAGGAGGGGGGGAAGCGACAGGGGTGTGACGGGCGTGAGGCGTGAGGCGCTCATTTCGTGTTCGAGCAGCGACGCGCCATCGATCCAGCGACCGACCCTGCGGCCTAAGCGGTCATGCACCTGCACCTCGCTGGGGCCGGGATGCAGGGCAGACAGGCGGCGCGCCTGGCGCTCGGCCTCGCCACCGGTCTTGAAGAACAGCACCTCGCCGGTGTCGCAGATCTTGACGCACCAGCCGCCGTCGAACGGCGCGACGTGGAAAACGCAGGTCATGACGCCCTCCTAGTGGTGGGCGTGGTGTTCGGCGTTACGCTTGCGCGTGGCGGCGGCCTTCTTGGCCGAGGCGGACCGCTCGGCCGCGCTGCGCGAGGCCGAGGCCTTGCCGCCCTTTTCGCCGCCCTTGTGCGCGGCGGGATGGCCGGTCGACTTGCCGCGACCCGAGCCGGATTTCTTGCCGCCGCCGTCGTCCTTGTTGACGGTGGCCCAGGCCCGGCTTTCGGCCTCCTTGGTCGAGACCCCCTTGTCCTTGTAGGACTCGGCGATGTGGTCGGCCTTGCGTTCCTGCTTGTCGGTATAGCTGGACCTGTCTCCGCGCGGCATGGCGCAACTCCCTGATGATAGCGTCCGGGCGGCGCCGCGCGTCGCCTGGCTGGCGTCGTCAAAACGTGCTGCGGCCAGCGCGGTTTCGCGCAGGCGCGCGAACCGCGGTCGTGACCGGGGCGCATTTTCGGCAGAACGCTTTGCGACCTGATCGGTCGGCCGGATCGAATTGGCCGCAGGCGCGGCGCGCGGGGGCCGCGAAGCGTAGGCTTTTACCGCCGCCGGCGATCTTGAAGGACCTCTCGCGCATCGACGGATCGTCTGCGGCGTTCGGCGGTTTTGAGTTGATCTCGGAGACCGCGAAGATGAGCGACGACATGGAAAATAGGGCCGTGCGCCTTAACCGCTTTGGCGAGCGGGACGTCCTGAGTGTCGAAACGATCGACATTCCCCAGCCTAAGGACGATGAGGTCCTGGTCCGTGTGGCGGCCGCCAGCGCCAACCCAGTCGATTTCAAGATCCGCCAGGGCAAGTATCCAGCCGTCAAGGAGGGGGATCTGCCAGTGACGCTGGGCCGTGACCTTGCCGGGGTCATCGAGGCCGTCGGCACGCGGGCCCACTATATGCTGAGCAAGGGCGATGCGGTCTTCGCGTTCATCGGCCAGGATCGCGGCGCCCAGGCCCGCTTCGTGGTGGTCAAGGCCGTCGAGCTGGCCGCCGCGCCCACCACCGTAGATCTCGTCCACGCCGCCGGCGTTCCCTTGGCGGCGATCACCGCGTGGCAAGGGCTGTTCGACCACGGTGGGCTGCAGGCCGGGCAAAAGGTCCTGATCCATGGCGGGGCCGGCGGCGTCGGGCATCTGGCCATCCAGCTCGCCAAGGCCAAGGGCGCGACGGTGATCACCACTTGCGGGGAAGATGACCTCGACTTCGTCCGCGAACTCGGAGCCGACACCGCCATCGACTACAAGAACCAGCGCTTCGAGGACGTGACCGGCGACGTCGACATGGTCTTCGACCTCATCGCGGGCGAGACCCAGGACCGCTCCTGGTCGGTTCTGCGCGAAGGCGGGATCATGGTCTCGACCTTGCAGGAACCGGACAAGGCCAAGGCCGCCGCCCACAAAGCGCGTTCAGCCCCGCGCTACACCGCCCAGCCCAACGCCGCCCAGCTGAAGGAGGTCGCCGACCTGATCGACGCCGGCAAGGTCAAGGTCGTGGTGTCCGAAACCTATCCGCTCGAAGAGGTCGCCACGGCCCACGCGCGCCTGGAGGACGCGCACGTCCGCGGCAAGATCGTGCTGACGATCGCCTAAGACCAAATGGGGAAAGGACTTGAGCTTGGTCCCTCCGGCCCCGCAGGGTCCTAGCTGCAAAGCCCGCCGGGGCCGACCTCCAGGTGCAGGTGGTTGGCGTGGGCGGCGTTGTAGTCTGGCGACAGCGTCACCCCGAACACCCGGCAGGCATCGTCGCGAACGCGGCGCAGGAACGCCGCCTCGGGCCCCTGGCCGCGCCAATCCCGCTCCACCGTGATCCGTCGGCCATTGGCAAGCCTAAAGCCCGCTACGTCGATGGCTTGCGCACGCGCATGGGCGCTGGGGCGACCGGTGACGGGATCGCCAACCCCGCGACAGGCATAGACGCCAAGATGGTCGATCTGCCGGACCTCCGCGCCCAGCAATTCCCGCGCGGCCGGCTCGACCGATTGTCGTCTCCACAGCGCCACGGCGGCGGCCAGATCACAGGCCATCATCGGGCGCGCGGGCGACAAGGGCGGGTCAATCCTGGGCGCGGCGTCGATCAGCGCGCCGGCCCCAGTGACCACGCAATAGGTGTCCTCGGTCCGGTCGGCCACGGGCCGGAACGTCAGGCCCGCGGCCGCCAGCCAGGCCGCGCAGGCGTGCGGCGTGTCGAGCGTGTTCAGCAAGCGCCCACGCGTCGAGCCGTCGATGGGCTCGGCGATGGAGACGGGGCGGCGATCGAAGCCAAGATCGGACAACGGTTGGCATCCGGCGCACGCCAGCGCCAGGATGAAAACGCCAGTCCAGCGGCGGGCGCGTCTCAAGGGACGGCGAGGTGCTGCGCGAAGGATGTGGCCGGCATGATGGACCTCCTGCTCAAGCGCCAGGATTTCAACGCCGGCCGCGAGGTGGCGTTCATCGCGCGGCCCTCGGGCGCGCCGTTCACGCTTCGGCGAAGTCGGCCTCGCGGTCGGCGGCGGCCGGATCGCACGGCTTGACCAGGCGCAGGATGGTCATGCCGAGCACGGCCGAGGCGACAGACCCGATGAGGACGCCGATCTTGGTCTCGTCGATGAGCAGGGGATCGCCGAACGCCAGGTTGCCGATGAACAGGCTCATGGTGAAGCCGATGCCGCAGAGCACGGCTACGCCATAGAGTTGGGCGGCCGAGGCGTCGCGGGGCATGTCGGCCCAGCCCAGGCGAACGATCGCGATCGCTGTCGCGAAGACGCCGACCTGCTTGCCGACGAAAAGGCCCAGGGCCACGCCGAGCGGCACGGGGTCGAGGATCGCCGAGGGGGATAGACCCGCGAACGAAAGGCCCGCGTTGGCGAAGCCGAACAGCGGCACGATCAGGAAGGCGACAGGCTTGTGCAGGGCGTGCTCGAGCCGGTGCAGCGGCGAGGTCGCATCGTCCGGGCAGGCGGGGCTCCTGCGCAGCGGGATCAACATGGCCAGGGCCACGCCGGCCAGGGTGGCGTGGACGCCCGACTCCAGCACCAGCCACCACAAGACCAGGCCGCCCAGCAGGTAGGGCCACAGCGTCATGACCTTCAGGCGGTTGAGGAGGAAGAGGGCGACGAGCACCGCGCCCGCGCCGGCCAGATAGGCCAGGTGCAGCTGGGCGGTGTAGAAGACCGCGATGATGATGATGGCCGCCAGGTCGTCCATGATGGCGATCGCCGTCAGGAAGATCTTCAGCGAGGCGGGCACGCGCGACCCCAGCAGCGCCAGCACCCCCAGGGCGAAGGCGATGTCGGTGGCCGACGGAATGGCCCAGCCATCGCGGCTTGCCGGCGAGGCGGCGTTAAAGACAAGATAGATCGCGGCCGGGACGAGGACGCCGCCCAAGGCCGCCAGACCGGGCAGGATCACTCGCGAAGGCTTGGAGAGCTGGCCGTCGAGCACCTCGCGCTTGATCTCCAGGCCGACCAGCAGGAAGAACACCGCCATCAGCCCGTCATTGATCCAGTGCAGCGCGCTTTCCTTCAGATGAAAGCCGCCGATCGCCACGCCGAACTCCGCCTTCAACGCCGCGAAATAGGATCCGGCCAGCGGCGAGTTGGCCACGACCAGGGCCAGGGCCGCGGCCGCCATCAGCACATAGCCGCCGGAGGCCTCATGGTGGAGGAAAGCACGCAGGGCCGAAAGCGGGCGGGGCCGGGCGGAAGGCGTCATGCGGATTTCAATTTCGGGGCCTGAGGAATGCGGCGGTCGCGGCCAAAGTCGCCATCGAGGCGGCGCGGTCAAGCCAAACCGGTCCCGGTGGCGCATCAGGGCGTTGGCGCCAGCCGCTCGCCCTCCGACCGACAAAAGCCTGCACGCAATCACATGTTCAATAGCGATCGCATCGGGTCGAGCCTTTCATTGGTCGTAGCGGGAGCGCCGCTGGACGCGGCTGGCCGAAGCGGCGCCTTTGGGGCGGGCCCAGACGGTCCAGTCGATGCGACCACTGCCATGGCCAGACGTCCGCCGCTGTCTCCTGCGCCGCTGCGGCTTCCGTCCCGGTCGCCCTGCAGGTCCGTCCCGGGTGACGACGTGGCCGGGCGCAAAGACGCGGCCCTGAGAAGGCGCGGCGCCTCGATCGCCCAAAACCGCTCTTCGCGCGATTTGTTCGATCGCGGATCCGGCAGCGTCGGATCGCGACGCGGGTCGCCGATCAGCCGCGAGGGCAGGTTTGGCCACTGGGTCGGGTTCAACCTGCCAGCCTGGATCATGGTGCCGGTCAGCTTCTCCTGCGAGGCGCGCAGGTGCCCGCTGATCAGTTTGGCGCGCGTGATATAGCCGGCGTTCACGCCGGGAATGCTGTGGTTCATCAGCAGGTGCATGTCGATTTCCGACAGGCCGGCGATCTGGCCCATCGTGCGGTAGGTCTGGCGAAGATCATTGCCCCACTTGGACAGCACCTTGCGATACTCTCTGTGTTCGGACATATGGCCGTCGGCGCTGTCGGCCGCGAAGATCCATCCGCCATGATTATGAGGGTAGAGCATCCGGCTCGCGCGGATGGCGCGGATCAGGCAGCGGATCATCGGTCGCGACAGCGGTATATCGAAGGCCCTGTCCGCGCCGCCCTTGGGGCGCGGGATGTGAAGGATTCGAGCGCGCAAATTGAGGTGCTCGATGCGCGCCTGCAATTGGGCGCCGGGACGACCGCCCGAGAGCAGCGAAAAGAGATGAAACTCGCGGCGCACGGGATGACGCATCAACCGCGCCTGGGCAAACCAGGTCGGAAGGTCGTCAGAGCCCATCGCGGTGTCGCGACGTTTTTCGCTGTTCCAGTCCACGGCGAGCGTGGGGTTTTCGACGGGCAGGTCGCGGTGGCTCTTGCGCGCGTGGTTGTAGATCGCTCGCAACGTGCGCATGGCGCCGTTCGCGGCGGACGGGCCGCTGATTTCCGAGAGCGTGTCATGGCGCTCGGCCACCATCGCCGGGTTCTCGCCCAAGACCCGGAGCGGCAGATCGATCCATTCGACCAGGACGCGCTCGACGTGATCGGCGTAGCTTCTGATGGTGGCGGGGCTACGGTTCTTGCGCTCCATATGGGCGACGAGATAACGCGCCCAGGCCTGACGGAGGGTCACGCCGCCAACCACGCCATCGCCTTGCGGCGCGGGCTTCTTCTTGGGCGACTGCACCACGTTGCCCTGCCCAATCTTGGCAAGGAGAAGTTTGGCTTGGCCGCGCGCGTCCCGCGCCGAGATTTCGCCGGCATAGCCGATCAGCACGCTCTTGCTCTTGCGCACGCCATTGGCCCAGTGCTCGGCCTGGGCGGTGTAGGACTTTCGACGCCGGCCCACGATCACGACGAAGCCGGACAGTTCGCTGTCCCTGACCTTGTATCGATCGATGGTCGCCAGCGGCAGTTGCGCCACCGCACGATCAGTCAGCAGGATCCTTTTTTCCACCATTTCCACGGTCCCTAATCGCGGCTCCGAGAGCAAACTGTTCCGGGATCACTTTGTCCTGGGGTCCATTTTGTGCTGGGGAACTCCAGTACAAAGGTCTCTCGGGCGAAGTTTCCGAACGCACGATGGAGTGCGACGTTTGAAGCCAAAAGTATAGGGGATATAATGGCTTATCGGGCTCTGGCGTAAAGTGGCGTGAAGTGTCGAAAAATACTCGGAGCGTCTACGAATCTGAGGGTCGGACGTTCGAATCGTTCCGGGCGCGCCATTTTCTCCTGACATTGTTAGAGACCGCCGCGGCGGGCCAAACCGGGCCCTCGGCGCCTCTTCACGCGCGCTAGCGTCCAGCTGTCACATATCGCTGCTAGCAGCCGGCGCCATGACCTTGACCACGCATGAGCGGGCGATCTGGCTGGCGCGGAATGCGTTGCCGCATGAGCCGGCGCTGCGGGCTTGGCTGTCCCGGCGGCCGCTGGCGGGGCTGGAGGTCGACGATATCGTCCAGGAGACCTATGCGATCCTGGCAGGGCTGGAGCGGGTGGAGCATATCCTCAACGCCCGGACCTACATGTTCGAGGTCGCCAAGTCGGTGGTGCTGCGGTCGCTGCGTCGCAGCCGGATCGTGGCCTTCGAGGCGCTGGCCGAGGTCGAGGCCCTGGAGCCGCCGTGCGGGGAGCCTTCGCCCGAGACGGTGGCGGCCGATCGCCAGGAGCTGTCGCGCATCGCCGGCCTGATCGCCGGCCTGCCGGCCAAGTGCCGCGAGGCCTTTACCCTGCGCAAGGTCCACGGCCTGTCGCAGCGCGAGGTGGCCCGGCGCATGGGGGTGTCGGAGAACACCGTCGAAAAGCACGTCGGCAAGGGCATCGGCGTGTTGATGAATGCATTGGGACGTGGCGGAAGCGGTCGCTTCCAGGCATCTAGTCCCAGAGACGCCGAGGATCCGAGCCAAGTTGACCACGACCCGAGAAAGCAGCGCCGACATTGACGCCGCCGCGGCCGCCTGGGCCGCGCGCGTCGATCGGGGGCCGCTGTCGGACGAGGACCAGGCCGCTCTGGAGGCCTGGACGGCGCAGGATCCCCGCCGGGCCGGCGCCTATGCCAAGGCCCTGGCCGTCAGCGCCCATCTGGACCGCGCCCGAGGGCTGGGCGAGGACTTCGCGCCCTCGTCCCACCCAGCGGCGAAAGCGGCGGATCGGCGACGACTGCTGATGAGCGGCGGCCTGCTGGCGGCGGCCTCGGTGGTCGGGGCGGTCGGTTATGGCGGGCTGCGGCTGAAGGGGCGGGTGGCCACGGCCAAGGGCGACATCCGCCGCGCGCCGCTGAGCGATGGTTCGGCCGTGACCCTCAATACCGAGACCACCATCCGCGCCGCCTTCGACGGCAAGCTGCGGCGGGTCGAGCTGCTGCAGGGCGAGGCCTTGTTCGACGTCGCCAAGGACCCCGGCCGGCCCTTCGTGGTGGTGGCCGGCGACGTGCGGGTGCGGGCCGTGGGCACCAGCTTCACGGTGCGGACCCATGCCGACGGCCAGGTCGGGGTGATCGTGCGCGAGGGCGTGGTCGAGGTCTGGCGCGGGGCCGAGGGCAAACCGGTGCGGCTCACCGCCGAGCACGCGGTGCGGGTGGCCGAGGCCGGAGTGCTGGCGCCGACCGAGGTCGGGGCGGCGGCCGTCGACCGGGCCATGGCCTGGCGGCAGGGGCAGATCGACCTGGACGGCCTGACCCTGGATCAGGTGGCCGACGAGTTCGCCCGCTATTCCGACCGTCGCATCGTCATCGACGATCCGACCGTGGCTAAGCTGAAGATGACCGGCCTGTTCTCGGCCAGCGACCCGGATGGCTTCGCCAAGGCGGCGGCGCTCAGCCTGGGCCTGAACGCCGTCTCGACGGCCGACGGCGTTCGTCTCAGCCGAGGCTGAAACTTTTTTCGCGGGAGGCATGGCGGGAGTTTCGTCATCGAGGCTCCACCCCGTTGAGGCCGGCGCGGGACCGGCGAACTTCGGGGCGAACCATGTTGCGGAAGAACATCCTGGCCGGCGGCGCGGCCGCCCTGGCCCTCCTGGCCTGCGCCATGCCGGCGGCGGCCCAGCAGCGCACCTTCGACGTGCCGGCCCAGGGCGCGGCCTCGGCGATCTCGGCCTTCGCGCGGCAAGCGGGCCTGCAGGTCGTGGCCCCGGCCGACGGCCTGGAAGGCGTCCGCACCCAGGCCCTCAAAGGTCCGATGGACGCCCGCGCGGCCCTGCGCAAGCTGATCGACGGCACGGGCCTGGAGATCGTCTCAGACAGCGGCGGGGTGATCATCCTGCGCCGTGTGGCGACGTCCGCCTCGACGGGCGAGGTCGCCCAGCAGGCCTCGGTGGTCGATCAGGTGGTGGTCGTGGGCCAGCGGGCCGCCGACCGCAACGCCATCGCCGCTAAGCGCGACACCGTGCAGGTGATGGACGCCATCTCGGCTGACGACATCGGCCAGATGGCCGACTTCAGCGTCGGCGACGCCCTGAAGCGCATCGCGGGAGTCAGCGTCTACGACTACCAGGGCGAGCCGCGCTTCGCGAGCATCCGCGGCTTCAACGCCCACTACATCACCACCACCCTGGACGGCCTGCAGCTGGCCTCGCCCGACAGCCAGAACCAGACCAATGGCGGTGGTCGCCAGTTCTATCTGGAGACCCTGCCGTCCAACGTCGCCTCGCGCATGGAGGTCTACAAGACCAGCACGGCGGACATGGACGGCCACTCGATCGGCGGTTCGATCAACTTCAAGATCCCGGGCGCGTTCGACTTCCGCAAGGACCAGACCCGGCTGTCGGCCAAGCTGGGCTACCAGGTCCAGGACAAGGCCAAGGGCGGCGAGCGGCCCGTCTCGCAGGCCGAGGTGTTCGTCACCCGCCGCTACGGCGCCGACGACCAGTTCGGGGTGATGGTCAGCGCCTCGTACTGGCGGCGCGAGATGTGGATCCCGCAGCTGGAGCGGGGCGGCGGCTCGTACTGGTATGACGCGACCGGCAAGAACACCGGCCAGCCCTATGTCGGCATGGGCCCGACGCCGACCGAGCGGCGCTGGTACGCCTATGACAACACCCGCGAGCGGCGCTCGGTGATGACCGTGCTGGACTGGCGGGCCAGCGACAATCTCAGTATGCGGACGACGGGCTACTATTTCGGCCAGAACGAGAAGTCGCTGCGCAACGACACCATCGCCAGCATCGGGGCCAGCGCCCTCGTAAGCGACCAGACCGCCACGTCCGGCGTGTTCTCGCCGCGTCCCGGCAACCCGGCCGACACCTCGCAGAACGTCAAGTCGTTCAAGCTGTTGTTCGACCGCAAGGTCTACGGCCTGCAGAGCGCGGTGGACTACACGGCCGGCGACTGGCGGCTGGGCCTGAAGGCGGCGGCTTCGCGGGCCACCTACAACAATCCGCAGATCGGCGACGGCTTCACCCAGAACGGCCTGTCGTTCCGCTATGACATCAGCGACGACGAGGTCGGCTTCACCCCGGTCAACCCGGCCGCCGCTGGCAATCTGGCCGCCTATACGGGCGGGCCCAGCGCGTCCAATCCCCAGCACTATGACGAGCGCTTCAAGACTGACGGCCGCAACTACGAGGCCCGGCTGAAGGCCGCCTACAACATGGACGCCCACGACACCGGCCTGGGCGTCGAGTTCGGCGGCGGCGGCATCCGGCGTGACCACGGCGAGAACTACGGCAAGACCTACCAGCTGGGCATGCCCTACACCCTGGCCGACGTCATCTCGGCCAGCCAGCTGTGCCCGATCAATTGCCAGCCGGGCCAGTTCCTGGTCATCGACCAGGGCAAGCTGATCGAGACGTTGAACCGCTATCTGCCGACGGCGACCAAGACCACCGACACCGCCAGCGCCTTCAGGACCTTCTGGATCCGTGAGGACGTCTACGCCGCCTACGGCATGGCGCGCTGGAAGGCCGAGAACTGGACGGTCCAGGGCGGCCTGCGCCTGGAATCGACCAAGGTCGACACCACCGGCTTCCGCGCCACGACCAAGGCTGGCAAGACCACCTACGATCCGGTCGAGGCCGCCAGCGACTATTCGCACTGGATGCCGTCGGCCCAGGCAACCTACGACCTGTCGCCCGACAAGCGCGTCCGGGTCGCCTACAGCCGTACGGTGGGGCGTCCCAAGCTGACGGACATGGCGCTGCTGGGTGGCTCGCTGAACCTGGCGGACCAGTCGTTTCCCAAGCTGACGACAGGCAATCCGGACCTGAAGCCGCGGGTCTCCGACAATCTCGACGTGTCGCTGGAATGGTACCTGGACGAGGGCAAGGGCCTGGCCTCGCTGGCCCTGTTCCACAAGCGCATCCAGAACGAGATCTATTCGCTGGGCCGCACGGCCGATATCGACATCGGCGGCGGGACGGTGGTCCCTGGCCTGCTGACCACGGCGGTCAACGCCACGGAGGCGGCCACGACCGAGGGCGTCGAGGTCAACTTCATCAAGTATTTCGGCTTCCTGCCGGGGGCCTGGAGCAATTTCGGCGTCAACTTCAACGCCATCGCCTCGAAGACCGACTTCCCGATCAAGCTGGCCGACGGCACGCCCAGGACGCTGGACGCCCTGCCGGGCCAGCCCAAGTTCGTGACCAACCTGTCGGTCTTCTACGAGGGCGACAAGCTGCGGGCCCGCGTGGCCTGGAACCACACCGACCTGATGACCGAGGAGCGCTATATCGGCGGCGGCACGTCCAGCCCGGCCAACTTCTACAAGATCCGCTGGGTGCTGCCGTCGGACAAGATCGACGCCTCGCTGTCCTACGACATCGACAAGACCTACACCGTGCGCATCGACGGCTCGAACCTGACCGGGCAGGGCGTCGACACCAACCTCGGCCTCGACAAGGAGATCCCGGTGGCGCGGATGAAGCAGCCCCGGGCGGTGATGGTCGGCGTGTCGGCGAGGTTCTGATGGACGCGCTTTCCAGACGCGCGCTGCTGGCGGCGGGGCCTCTGCTGGGTCTCGCTGGTCAGGCCCTGGCGGATAGCCGTCCCGCGTCTCCACCCGATGTCGGCAAGAAGTTCGACGCCCAGGGGCGGGTCATGCCCTTCGTCGGCAATACGATCATCTGCCACTTGCCGCAGCAGGGGCCGGGCTCGGCGTTCTTCGACGCCTTGCTCGACATCTATCGCGAGCTGCCTCGCCAGGCATTCAGCGGCAAGATCACGCCGCTGCCGCCGTCCAGCTACCACATGACGATCTTCGGCGGGGCCAACGATCCCTATCGGCAGTCGGGGCTGTGGCCGGCCGGCCTGCCGCTGGACCTGCCGATCGCCGAGTGCGACCGGATCCTGGGCGAGCGGCTGAAGGTCTTCGACCTGGACTGCGCATTACCGATCCGTATACGGATCGATGTGGCCGAGCCGGCGGCCAGCGAGCGGCCGCTGACCATCCGGCTGGCGCCCGTGGACGCGGCCGAGGACGCCAAGCTGCGTCGCCTGCGGGCGCGGCTGTCGAGAGTGCTGGGCATCGCGATCCAGGAGCCGGATGCGTACCGTTTCCACGTCACCCTGGCCTATCTCTGGCGCTGGTTGACGCCGGACGAGGACCGGGTGTTCCGCGCCAGCCTGGCCGGCTGGCGCGCACGTCTGGCCAAGGCCTGTCCGGTCATCGAACTGGGCGCGCCGGAGTACTGCCTGCTGGACGACATGTTCGCCTTCAGGCGGCAGTTCTACCTCGACTGATCCGCCCCGCCGCTGGCCCCGATCCTGGTCCGGTCCAGCGACGACGGCGACAAGGTGAAGCCGAAGCTCAGCGGGGCCAGGGGGATGCGGTACTTGACGTGAGCCCGGGCCGCGAGGGTCCAGGTGTCGTCGCCGCCGACCCCGACCTGGGCGGTGTCCACCAGCAGGCTGACCTGATCGTGCGGACGGATGTCCGACGAGCGCCAGGTCCCGGGCGTACGGCGTTGCAGGTCGTCGTACGGGAGGGCCAGCACGTTCATCGACAGGGGCGCGTCGCCGGTCAGGCGGACGCCGTCGCCTTGTGGGGCGCCGATGTCCATCCAGCGGACGTCCACCTTGTTGCCGGTCTCCTGGGGCCGCATGTAGCCGTGGTTCTGGTCGGCGATCGGGCCGTGCCACAGGCCGAAGGCGCCGCTCCATTTGCGGTCCGCGTAGGTCTCGTGCGGGCCGCGGCCGTACCAGGCGACATCGGTCATCGCCGTCGGCATGGCGAAGGCCAGGCCCACGCGCAGCGGGTCGGGCAGGTCGGGGCGGGCGGGCGTGAACTGGCCGCTGACCTTGACCGAGCCATCGGCCTTGAGGGCGTAGGTGGTCAGGAAGCGCACCGCGCCGCCGCCGTAGACGTAGTCGATCGACACCGACCGGGCGGCCTTGTCGATGGTGATCGCGCGCACGTCGCGGGTCTCGGAGAAGCCCTTCCAGACGGCGTGGGTCTTGTCGACCTTGGCTCCCAGGTCGTTGTCGGTCAGGGCGCGGAAGAAGTTCGGCGCGCCGCCCGACAGGATGGTCTTGCCGCCGACCGCGTAGTGATCGACGAGGCCGGTCTTGCGGTCGATGACCAGTTCGGCGTCCTTGGCCGACAGCTTGATGGTCTTGCCGTCGTCGGCGAGGGCCACCGAACCTTGGGGCGCGGCGACCGGCTTGGCCGAGGCGGCGGGCAGGACGAACTGGTCCCAGGCCACGACGGAGCCTGCCTCGACCAGCGGGATGGTCCCGGCCTTGGCGCGGGCCCGCAGGGTGACGATCCGCTCGACGCCAGGGGCGCTCGTGGGTAGGGCTACCGACAGCGCCTGGCTGGCGCGGGCGGCCGTGGCCGCGTTCGGCAGGGCGCCGTGGGCGACCGGGACGCCGTCTTCCAGGAGTTCCCACTCCAGATCGAAACCCGAGAGGTCGCGGAAGTCCTGGCGGTTCAGCACCGAGAAGCGGCCCGCTGCCGCATCGACCGCCTGGAAGGCGATCGGGGCGTAGACCTTCTTCAGCTCGTGCAGTTGCGGGTTGGGCGTGCGGTCGGGCAGGTTCAGGCCATCGCCGAACTCGATGTCGCCGCCGGGATTGGGGCCGTAGTCGCCGCCGGTCTTCCAGTAGTGACGGCCGTGCTCGTCCGTGCCGTTCATGCCCTGGTCGACCCAGTCCCAGACGAAGCCGCCCTGCAGCTTCTCGGGGTGGGCGTAGATGACGTCCCAGTAGTCCTTCAGCACGCCGCCGGCGTTGCCCTGCATGTGGGCGTACTCGCACTGGATCATCGGCTGGGTGAAGCGCGGGTCCGTGGCGTAGTCGATCATCTGGGCCAAGCTGTCGTACATCGGCGCGTAGACATCGACGAAGGCGTTGGGGCGATGGTCGTCCAGCGTGCTCCAGCCCAGGAAGCTGATCAGGCGCGAGGGATCGCGCTGGCGGATGTGGGCGGCGGCCTTCTCGAAATTGGGCCCGACGCCGGTCTCGTTGCCCAGCGACCAGAAGATGATCGACGGGTGGTTCTTGTCGCGCTCGACCATGTTGGCCACGCGGCTGACATGGGCGGCCTCCCAGGCCGGGTCGAAGCCCAGCTCGTAGGTCTCGCGCTGGCTCGGATCGTCCTCGCCCTTGGAGAGGTAGCCGTGGCTCTCGATATTGGCCTCGTCCATGACGTAGAGGCCGTACTCGTCGGCCAGGGCGTACCAGCGCTCGTCATTGGGATAGTGCGAGGTGCGGACGGCGTTGATGTTGTTCTGCTTCATCAGCGCCATGTCGCGGCGCATGGCGGCCTCGGACATGACGTGGAAGGTGTCGGGGTCGTGCTCGTGGCGATTGACGCCGCGGATGACGATCGGGCGGCCGTTGACCATTACCTGGCCGGCCTTGATCTCGACCGTGCGGAAACCGATGCGGCGCGACGAGGCCTCGATCACCGCGCCGTCGGCGCCGATGACCTCTGTCACCAGGGTGTAGAGGTTGGGGGTCTCGGCGCTCCAGGTCTTCACGCCCGGGACCTCGGCGGCGACCGTCAGCTTGCCGGTGGCGGGTGCGGCGGTCTCGCGGGTCAGGACCGTGCGGTCGCCGTCCAGCAGGGTGGTGCGGACCTTGGTTCCTGGACGCGGCTTGGCGACCTCGACATCGACCGACAGGCGGCCGTCGCGATAGGTCTTGTCGAGGCCGGCATGGACATAGACGTCACGGGCGCGAGTGGCCGGCGCGGCCATCAGCCAGACGCTGCGCTCGATGCCGCTGACCCGCCAGAAGTCCTGGTCCTCGATATAGCTGCCGTCCGACCAGCGGTAGAGCTCGATCGAGACGTTGTTCTTGCCGGGGCGCAGATAGGGGCTGACGTCGAATTCCGAGGGGAGCTTGGAGTCTTCCGAATAGCCGACCTGCTTGCCGTTGACCCAGACGTAATAGGCCGAGTTGGCCGCGCCGATGTGCAGCACGATCTCCTGGCCCTTCCAGTCCGTCGGCAGATCGAAGTCGCGGCGGTAGGAGCCGACCGGGTTGGTCGCGTGCGGGATCAGCGGCCGGTTGGCCGTGAACGGGTAGGTGATGTTGTTGTAGCGCGGCTGGTCATAGCCTTGCGTCTGCCAGTCGGCCGGGACCTTGATGGTCTTCCAGGCCGAGACGTCGAAGTCGTCGCGCCAGAAGTCCTTGGGCCGCTGATCGACGCCCGGCGAGAAGGCGAACTTCCAGTCGCCGTCCAGGGAGCGGAAGCGCTTCGAAGCCGCCATGTCGCCGGCCAGGGCCAGGTCGCGAGTCTCGAACGGGAAGCCGGTGGCGCGGGCGGGAAGCTTGTTCCGCGCGAACACCGCCGGGTTCTCCCAGTCGGGACGATCGGCCGAGACCTGCGGCTGGATCGGCTTGGGGACGTCGGCCCCAAAGGCCGGCAAGCCGCCGGTCAGTGTGACGAGCGCCAGGGCCGAGCCCAGCATCAGGCGTTTCGAAGCGCTGCTCATGATCAGGCTTCCAGCACGAAGCCGGCGGCCTGGAAGTCGCCGCGCAGGGCGACATCGACGCCGTACTCCATCCAGTAGGCGCCGCTGGCCTTGGCCGGGGTCGTCGGATCAGCCGCGCCCGACATGGCCCGCAAGGCATAGGTCGCCTTCGGGTCCAGACCGCGCAGCTGGATGCGGGGCAGGGGATCCATCTTGGTCGTCGAGTGGACGAAGGCGAACAGCACCGCCTGCTTGCGATCCGGCGACACCGACAGGGTGGCCGAGCGTTCCGAACCGTCACGCGGCGAGATCAGCCGGTAGAGGTCGCCGCGCTGCACGGTCTTGCGGATGGTCTTGTACTCGGCGACCAGCTTCTTGGCGGTGGCGAAGTCCTCGTCCTTCCAGTGGTTGAGGTTGGCGCCGATGCCCAGGCCCCCCTGCATCGACGACAGGAAGCGGTACTCCAGCGACGTGGTGCGCTTGTTGACCCAGTTGGGCGAGTCCGTGACCCAGCACATCATGGTGGCCGGGGCATAGGCGTGGGTGTAGCCGTCCTGGATGGTCAGGCGGTCATAGGGGTCGGTGTTGTCGGACGGCCAGGCCTGGTCGGTCAGGGCCAGGATGCCCAGGTCGACGCGGCCTCCGCCGCCGGCGCAGGTCTCGATCTCCAGCTTCGGGTGACGGCGGCGCAGCTCGGCTATGATCCAGTAGAGATTGCGGACGAACTCCACATAGATCTTCTGCTGGTCCTCGATCGGTTGCTCCGACCAGCCCGGCTCGGACCAGTTGCGATTGTGGTCCCACTTCAGGAAGGCGATGTCGTTCTGGCTGACGAGGTCGTCCAGCACCTTGATCAGGTGATCGCGGACGTCCTTGCGGGCCAGGTTCAGCATCATCTGGTTGCGGCCCAGCGTGCGCGGGCGGGTGGGGAAGTTGATCGCCCAGTCGGGATGGGCGCGGTAGAGGTCGCTGTCGGGATTGACCATCTCGGGCTCGACCCACAGGCCAAACTCCATGCCCAGGCTCTTGACCTTGTCGATCAGCGGCTTGAGGCCGTCGGGGAACTTGGTGCGGTTGACGGTCCAGTCGCCCAGGCCCGCCTTGTCGTTGTTGCGGGCGCCGAACCAGCCGTCGTCCATGACGAAGCGCTCGACGCCGATCGTGGCGGCCTTCTCGGCCAGGGCGATCTGGCCGGGCGCGTCGACCTTGAACTCGGTGGCTTCCCAGCTGTTGTAGAGCACCGGCCGTAGCGGGGCCTTGTCGCCGCCGGGCAGGATCTTCTCGCGCTGGAAGCGGTGCATCAGGCGCGAGGCGCCGCCCATGCCGTGACCGCTATAGCCGGCGTAGAACACCGGCGACTCCAGGGTCTGGCCGGGCTGCAGGCGGTAGCCGAAATCGAACGGATTGAAGCCGCCGACGATGCGGGCCTTGCCCAGGGTGTCCTGATCGACCGTGATCCGCCACGAGCCGCTCCAGGCCAGGGCGCCGAACCACACGGGGCCGGTCTCCTCGTCGGAGTGGCCGTCGCGGTCGATGGCGATCCAGGGATTGTTCTGGTGGCCGGTGTCGCCGCGGCGGCTCTCGATGACGGTCGAGCCGGGGCTGACGGGGCGGGTCTGCACGGTCCATTCGGCGGCCCAGCGGCCGGTCAGGTAGTGCAGGCGGTAGTCGGTCTCGACCGGAAGGGTCAGGGCGGCGGCGGCCAGCTGCTCGATGCGCACCGGGGTCTTGGCGCGGTTCTCGACCACGGCCGAGCGGCCCAGGATGCCGGTCTCGGGATCCATCACGTAGCGCAGCTCGACATAGAGCTCGCGCTCGATGTCCTTCAGGCGAACGGTCAGGCCCTGGTCGGTGACGCGGTGCGAGACGTACTTCAGCACCACGTCTCGGACGCCGTCGGGCCAGGTGACCTTGATCGCCGGCTCGACGAACATGCCGCCGCCTTGCGCCGGGAATTCCTGCGGCGTGACCGAAGTGGAGAGATCGACCGAGGAGTGGTCGCGCAGGCTGACCGGCAGGCCCGGCTGGTCGCCATCGGCCAGGCGGCCGCCCCAATACAGCGACTGCACCTGGCCCTGGGCGTTGACGCCGAAGGCATAGGTGACGTCGCCGCCGTCCAGGCGGAAGACCTTGGTCTTGTCGTCATAGCGCGCCGTCGCGGCGGCCGAAGACGACCATCCCGCGGCCCCGGCCAGCAGGCCAAGGCACATCAGTCTTCTGTCCAGCTTCAGGGTAGACATCCTGCGGTTTCCTCGTTTTCTTTATTTGTCTGATAAATCCGCTTTTAGCTCCGCCGTCAATCGGAGCGTTGGCGGAACGCCGTGATCGCGCCGTCAATTTTCCCTATTTCAGATTTATCTGATTTATGAGATAGACGCTTCAACGCACCACGACAAACATGTGCGCCACGATAAAAACCCGCAGTCTCTGGGGAGAGAAATGACACAAGCCTATCGCCGTTCAGGCGGCCTGCTGCTGTGCAGCGCCAGCGCTTTCACCCTATTCCTCGCATCGCCCGTCCTGGCCCAGACCGCGCCCGCCGCGCAGGCCAATGACAGCTCGACGGTTGAAGAAGTCGTCGTCACCGGCACCCGGGCCAGCCTCTCCAAGGCGCTGGACCTGAAGCGCGCCCAGGTCGGCGTCGTCGACTCCATCGCCGCCGAGGACATCGGCAAATTCCCTGACCAGAACGTCGCCGAATCGCTGCAGCGCATCACCGGTGTCTCGATCGACCGCAGCGGCGGCGAAGGCAAGTTCATCACGGTCCGGGGCTTCGGCCCCGAGTTCAACACCGTGCTGCTGAACAACCGCCTGCTGGCCACCGAGAACGGCGGCCGCGAGTTCAGCTTCGACATCCTGGCGTCCGAACTGATCAGCGGCGCCGAGGTCTACAAGTCCTCCGACGCCGTGCAGCAGGAAGGCGGCATCGGCTCGACCGTCATCATCCGCACCGCCCGTCCGCTGGACCGTCCCGGCTTCCACTTCGCCGGCAGCACGGCCGCCAAGATCGACAGCACCACCGACAAGGCCACGCCCGTCGTCTCGATGGTGCTCAGCGACACCAACGAGGACCGCACCTTCGGCGGCCTGATCAGCCTGGTGTACGACAAGCGCGAGTCGCGCCTGACCAACGTCAACACCGGCGGCTGGATCGCCGGCCAGAACCTCGACTTCAACAAGGACGGCATCATCGACATGGCCAATGTGGCCATGCCCCGCACGTTCAACACGACCGTCGAGCAGAACCATCGCGAGCGCATGGGCGGCACGATGGCCTTCGACTGGTGGGTCAACGACAAGCTGAAACTGGGCTTCGACGGCCTCTACACCCAGTTCCGGGTGAAATCGCGCTCGAACCAGGTCGGCTACTACACCGACCCGGGCGACACGATCGCCGCCGAGGTCAACAGCAACAAGACGGTCACCAAGTTCACCCGCAGCGCCGCGGGCAACCTGGCCACCGACCAGATCGTCTTCGACAGCCCGCGCGACGCCAAGACCTACCAGCTGGCGATCAACGCCCACTACACGCCGTCGGACCGCTCGACCCTGGACGTCGACATCTCGCACTCGCAGGCCACCGACGGCAACAAGTCGGTGTTCTACGTGCTGGGCTCGCGTAACACCGGCCTGACCCCGACCTTCAGCCTGAACCCGGGCGGCCTGCCGTCGATGGCCAATGTGCTGTCGACCACGGACGCCTCGCGCCTGCGCCTGCACTGCTGCGCCGAGCGCGGCGGCAGCGTGAAGGACGCGGTCTCGCAGGCCAATGTCGACTTCAAGCACGACTTCGACGGCGTGCTGAAGGACATCAAGCTGGGCGGCCTGGCGACGTTCCGGAAGAAGAACATCGTCTCGCTGACCACGCCCGATCCGCTGGGCTGCTTCTACTGCGGCTACCTGGCCTCGGTCCCGGCCTCGCTGACCTCCGTGTTCAACGCCGGCAGCATCCTGGGCGGGCCCAGCATGAGCTGGCTGGACTACGACGTGAAGAAGCTGGTCCAGTACTGGGGCAGCGACGCGGCGATCAACCAGCGCAACGACCCGGCCGCCGCGGCCGCGTTCCGCGCCGTGTTCGCCGGCAACGGCAACAGCAACAACCCGGTCTTCAACCCGCAGGGCTCCGGCTCGGTCGAGGAGAAGAGCTTCGCGGTCTACGCCCAGGCCGACTTCGGCGGCGACCTCAACGGCCATGCCTGGTCGGGCGTCGCGGGCGTCCGCTACATCACCACGGACCTGCACGCCGAGGGCAATTCGCGTCAGCTGATCTCGATCACGCCGCGCCCCAGCGACCCGACCTCCGCCGACGCGGCCTACAGCCCGCCGGTGCCGGTCACGGCCGACAACAAGTACGGCTACATCCTGCCGTCGGCCTCGTTCCGCTACAACATCAGCGACGACGTGGTCTTCCGCGTCGCCGGTTCGCGCACCCTGACGCGTCCGACCCTGTCCAACCTGTCGCTGTCGCGGTCGTATGACTTCCGTCCGCCGCAGTCGAACACGGTCAGCGGCGGCAACCCGGACCTGAAGCCGTACCTGTCGTGGAACGGTGACGCCGGCCTCGACTGGTTCATCAGCGACGCCAGCTACATCAGCGTCGCCGGCTTCTACAAGAAGGTGTCCAACTTCGTCTCGCAGGTGACGACGCCGGTCACGTTCTTCGGCTACCAGTTCCTCGACACCCGTCCGACCAACGCCCAGGACGCCAAGATCTATGGCTTCGAAGCGGCGGTGCAGTACACGTTCGACTTCCTGCCCGCGCCGTTCGACGGCCTGGGCGCGTCGGCCAACTATACCAAGGTCAAGAGCAACATCAGCTTCGACCCGACCCTCAGCACCCAGACGTTCAACGTCGAGGGCCTGTCGGACTCGGCCAACCTGGTGCTGTTCTACGAGAAGGGCCCGATCCAGATGCGCGGCGCCTACAACTGGCGTGACAAGTTCCTGCGCCGCACCTTCGGCGCGAACGGCCAGCCCGAGAACGTCGACGCCTACGGCCAGTACGACCTCAGCGGCAGCTACAAGATCAACAAGAACTTCGCGGTGTTCACCGAGGTCATCAACCTGACCAACAAGCACAACCGCAGCTACTCGATCTACGAGGAGCGCCTGATCCAGATGGACGACACGGGCCGCCGCGTCTCCGTCGGGGTGCGCGCCACCTTCTAACCGACGACCCCTCTATCCTCCCTCCTGCGACCGGGCGCCGACCTCCCCCTTCGGCGTCCGGTCCTTTTTTGCCTGGAGCTCAGCGCACGAAAAAGCCCGCCGACACGAGGCCGGCGGGCTGGGATTTCAAAGCGTCGGGAGAGGACCTTAGTCCTCGGGCTGGCTCTCGCTGGCTTCCTTGATCAGGGCCATGACGTCGGCGATCAGCACGCGCATGGCGGCGCTGGCCGTTTCGGGATCGCGGGCGATGATGGCGTCCAGCACCGCCTTGTGGCCCGGCAAGCTGGCGCTGCGACCGCGATAGCGGTTGGTGAACTGGATCGAGGTGCGCAGGGCCGTGGCCACCACGTCGCGGAACTGGGCGTAGAACGGATTGCCCGACGCCTCCAGGATCGAGACGTGGAAGGCGATGTCCGACGACAGCGGATCATCGTCGCCGTGGTCGGCCGCCTCCATCCGGTCATAGCCGGCCTGGATCAGAGCGATGCCCTCGGGGCGGGCGGCCTCGGCGGCCAGGGCGGCGGCGCCGGGCTCGATGCTCAGGCGCAGCTCGGTGAACTGGCGCAGCAGGCTCAGCGAGAACTTGCGTTCCAGCAGCCAGCGCAGCACGTCGGTGTCGAACCAGTTCCAGGCCGCCGGCGGGGTGATGATCGTGCCCTGGCGCGGCCGCGCGGTCAGCAGGCCCTTGGCGGCCAGCATCTTGACCGCCTCGCGCGTCACCGAGCGGCTGACGGAGTGTTCCTTGGACAGCTCGGCCTCGATCGGAAAGGATCGGCCGTCATAGGCGCCCGTGACGATGGCCCGCCCGATCACGTCCAGAAGCCCAAAAGTCAGGTTGCGCCCGAGCGCGCTGCGGTCCATGGCGTCAGAGGCTTTCATGAGGTCAGTGCTGTCAAATTTGCCTGGGCCTCGCAACAGATTACTTGGATTGGCTCACGCCTGACGTTGGGTCAGGGCGAAGCGTTTGAGGCCGGCCAGCACGCAGACTTCGCCGCCGAGGGCGATAGTCTCAACCGACTGGGCGGCCAGCACGGCGGCGTAGCGGTCGGTCAGGGCGCTGGCCCCGACCAGGATCACACGCTGGGCCTTGAAGGCCGCGGCGCCCTCGGCGGCCTCGGTCCCGATCGTCAGGCCCGACAGGAAGCCACGCGCCCAGGCGCCGGTCCGGCCCTCGCGCAGCTGGGCGCTGCGGGCCTCGAACAGGGCGCTGAGCAGATGGCCGCCGCGCGCGCGCTCCAGGCCATGCGCGAACCCGGCGGCCTCGTGCTCGGCGTTCTCGGCCGTGTCCGCGCCCAGCAGCAGGCTGGAGCGGGTCGAGAGCAGGGCGAAGAGCTCGCCGGTCAGGAAGGTCTGGAAGCGCAGGATACGGCCGTCGCGCACCTGACACCACTTGCCATGGGTGCCGGGCAGGACGAACACCTGCTCGCCCTCGGCCAGCTCGGGATGCAGGGCCAGGGCCCCGAACACCTGGGTCTCCTCGCCGCGCATGACGTCGGGCGCGCCGCTGGGGGCGGTCCCGGCCACGCCTGGCGCGACCTCGACGATGAGGCCATCCAGCGTGACGCTGGCGGCCTGGCGGGACCAGTCATCGACCCTGGCGGGGCACTCGGCATAGGGAGCCTCGACCACGCCGGTGCGCGAACCGGCCATGCCGGCCAGCACCACCCGCGACAGGCCAAAGCGCTCGCGCCAGCTGGCCACGGCGGCCAGCAAGGTGTCGGCCGGCGAGACGCTGAGCGCGCCGATGCCGGGGCCTTCGACGGCCTCGACCTGGGTGTCGCCGTCGTAGAGGCCCAAGCGCAGGCGGCTCGTCCCCCAGTCCCCGAACGCGATCAGCTCGGCCATCAGGCGCTGGCCTTCCAGGCGGCGACATAGGCTTTGGCGATCTCACCGACCTCGGCGGCCGAGCGACCGGGCTTGTAGAGCCCCGAGCCCAGGCCAAAGCCGTTGGCCCCGGCCGCGCGCCAGGTCGTCACATTGCCAGGCTCGACCCCGCCTACCGGGAAGACCGGCGTGGTCTTCGGCAGCACCGCCTTCATCGCCTTCAGCATGGCCGGACCGGCGGTCTCGGCCGGGAACAGCTTCAGGGCGTCGGCCCCGGCGGCGATGGCCGTGAAGGCCTCGCTGGGCGTGTAGAAGGCCGGGAACGAGATCAGGCCCGCGGCCTTGGCCTCGCCGATCACCGCCACATCGGTGTTGGGCGAGATGATGATCTGGCCGCCGGCGTCGGCGACGTCGCGCACGGCCTGGGGCGTCAGCACGGTGCCGGCCCCGACGATCGCCCGATCGCCCAGGGCGTCCCGCAGCCGGCGGATGCTGTCCAGCGGCTGGGGCGAGTTCAGCGGCACTTCCAGGCAACGGAAGCCGGCGGCGACCAGGGCCTCGCCGACCTCGACCGACTCGTCGGGCGTCAGGCCGCGCAGGATCGCCACCAGGGGCAGGGTCTCGAGGACGTCGGTCCAGGCGGTCATACGCTTAGCCTCCAAACTGGCCGGGCGGCAGGCCGCGCACCCCGGCGTCAACTTCGAACAGCGCCCCGGCGTGGGGCTCATCGTCCCGGCCCATGGCGGCCGAGGTCACGAACAGGCGGTCCAGGTCCGACCCTACGAAGGCGCAACTGGTGATCTGGGAGGCGGGCAGGGCGATGAAGCGGTCCAGCCGCCCCTCCGGCGTGAAGCGGTTGACCCGGCCCCCGGCCCAGGCGGCGATCCAGACCCCGCCCTCGGCGTCGGTGGTCATGCCGTCGGGATAGCCCATCTCGCCTTCGAACCGCACAAATACGCGCTTGTTGGCCAGCATCCCGCCGTCCTCGACATCATAGGCGTAGACGACCCGCTGGGCGCTGTCGGCGTGATAGAGCACGCTTTGGTCCGGGCTGAAGGTCGGGCCGTTGGCGATGTGGTAGCCGGTGTCGACTTCGCGCCAGGCGAAGTCCGGATCCAGCCGCCGCAGTGCGCCGATCGGCTGGGCCTCGCCGCGCTCGTCCATCGAGCCGGCCCAGACGCGGCCGTGTCGGTCGGCCTTGGCGTCGTTCATCCGGGTGTCGGGCAGGTGCGCCTCGGGATCGCCGAAGCGGTCGATCATCAGCGGATCCAGGGTCAGCGCCGCGAAGCCGCTCTTGAGCCCGGCCACGAAGCCGCCCGGCGTGTCGCGCCGCTCGATCAGCCAGCCGATCGCTTCGGGCATCGACCAGGTCCGCACCGCGCCGCTGGCCAGGTCCAGGCGGTTGATGCGCGGGGCCTTGATGTCGACCCAGTACAGCGCGTTTTCGCGCGCCGACCACAGCGGGCCTTCGCCCAGCAGGTCGCGGTCGGGGCGTTCGACAATGGTGTAGGGGGGCATCAAAGGCTTCCAGTTACGGCGCGGACATTAGGTCGCCGGGCCCTCGCTGTCCATATTCCAAGATTAATATGATAAAACGTTTGACGCCATCCTCCGGCCCGTCATAACGATGGAGCAACGCCCGGAGACACACCGGGCAAGGACCATTCGGGAGCTATGTCTATGCGGTCTTCCCCGCGCTGCGCCTTTGCCATGGCGGAACGTCACGATGGATGATCGTTTCGGAGGTTTCGTCGGCGCCGGTGCGCCCGCCAACCGCATTGCTCGCATCGAGACCTTCATGGTCCCCCCGCGCTGGCTGTTCGTCCGGGTCGAGACCCAGGACGGCGCGGTCGGCTGGGGCGAGGCCAGCCTGGAGGGCCACTCCGAGGCCGTCGCGGGCGCCTTCGTCTCCCTGCGTGAACGCTTCGTCGGCGCCGACGCCGACAATATCGAAGACGTCTGGCAGGTCGCCTATCGCGGTGGTTTCTACCGTGGCGGCCCGGTGCTGATGTCGGCCCTGTCGGGTCTTGATCAAGCTCTGTGGGACCTCAAGGGCCGCCGTCTGGGCGTGCCGGTCTGGCGTCTGCTGGGCGGCCTAGTCCGCGACCGCATCCCGGTCTACGCCTGGATCGGCGGCGATCGTCCCGACGAGGTGGTCTCGGCCGCCAGGGCCCGCATCGCCCAGGGCTTCAAGGCCGTGAAGATGAACGCCACCGGCGAGATCGGCTGGCTGGACAGCACCCGCAAGTTCGACGAGGCGCTGGAGCGCATCGCGGCGGTCCGCGCCCTGGGCCTGGACGTCGCCCTCGACTTCCACGGCCGCCTGCACAAGCCGATGGCCAAGCAGCTGGCCCACGCGCTGCAGGCCTTCGAGCCGCTGTTCCTGGAAGAGCCGCTGCTGTCGGAAAACCCCGAGGCCATCCTGCAGCTGTCGCGCCTGACCAGCGTGCCGATCGCCCTGGGCGAGCGCCTGTACAGCCGCTGGGACTTCAAGCCGTTCTTCGAGGCCGGCGCGGTGGACGTGATCCAGCCCGACCTCAGCCACGCCGGCGGTCTGTCGGAGTGCCGGCGTATCGCCGCCATGGCCGAGGCCTATGACGTGGCCGTGGCCCCGCACTGTCCGCTGGGCCCGCTGGCGCTCGGCGCCTGCATGCAGCTGGCCCTGACCACGCCCAACTTCGTGATCCAGGAAATGTCCCTGGGCATCCACTACAACGTGGGCCATGACCTCCTGAGCTATATGCGCAATCCGGAGGTGTTCGACGTGAAGGATGGCATGGTCGCGGCGCTGCAAGGGCCGGGTCTGGGCGTCGAGATCGACGAGGACATGGTCCGCGAGGCCGCCAAGGACGCGCCGACCTGGCGCAACCCGATCTGGCGCGGCGAAGACGGCAGCGTGCGCGAATGGTGATCGCGCGGCGCGGCCTGATCCTCGGCGCGGCGGCCCTGGCGCTGCCCGCGCTCAGCGGCTGCCGCCAGAGCGACGGCAAGGTCCGCATCGGCTTCATCGTCAAGCAGCCCGAGGAACAGTGGTTCCAGAACGAATGGAAGTTCGCCGGCCAGGCCGCCCATGATCGCGGCTTCAACCTGATCCGCATCGGCGCCACCGACGGCGACCGGGTGCTGACGGCGATCGACAACCTGGCGGCCAAGGACGCCAAGGGCTTCGTGATCTGCACGCCCGACCCCCGCCTGGGGACGGCCATCGTCGAGCGGGCCAAGGTCAACGACCTGAAGGTCATGTCGGTCGACGACCGCCTGATCGGCCCGCGCGGCCAGCCCATCGCCTCGGTGCCGCATGTCGGCATCTCGGCCCGCGCCATCGGCCGCATGGCTGGCGAAGAGGCCCTGGGCGAGGCCCGGCGTCGCGGCTGGCCGATCGCGCAGACGGGCGTCCTGCGTCTGGCCTATGACAGCCTGGAGACCGCCCGCGAGCGCACCTTCGGGGCGCGCGAGGCCCTGATCGCCGCCGGCCTGCCGGCCGCCAACATCGTCGACGCCCCGCAGCGCACCACCGACACCGAAGGGGGCTTCACCGCCGCCTCGCCGGTGCTGATCCGCAAGCCGGAGCTGCGCCACTGGATCATCGTCGGCCTGAACGACGAGACCGTGCTGGGCGGCGTCCGCGCGGCCGAGGGCCTGAACCTGGGCGCCGACTCCGTGATCGGCGTCGGCATCGGCGGCTCGGGCACGGCCGACGCCGAGTTCCGCAAGGCCAAGCCGACCGGCTTCTACGGCTCGGTACTGCTCAGCCCCCGTCGCCACGGCTACGACACCGCCTCGGCGATGTTCGACTGGGTGACCAAGGGCGTGAAGCCGCCGGCGATCACCCTGACCACCGGGATCATGATGACCCGGACCAATTTCCGCCAGCTGCTGGCGGCGGAGGCGGCGTGATGGCGCTCCTGTCCTACGAAGGCGTCGGCAAGACCTTCCCGGGCGTCGTCGCGCTGGCTGATGTCAGCTTCTCGGTCGCCGCTGGTGAGATCCGCGCCCTGATGGGCGAGAACGGGGCCGGCAAGTCGACCCTGCTGAAGATCCTGGCCGGCGAGTACCATCCCGACAGCGGGACCGTGAAGGTCGACGGCCAGGCCCGCGCCTTCGCCGGACCGCGCGACAGCGCCGCCGCCGGCGTGGCGATCATCCATCAGGAACTGCATCTGGCCCCCGACCTCAGCGTCGCCGAGAACTTGATGCTGGGCGCCTTCCCCGGCCGCGGCGGCTTCGTCGATCGTAAGGCCCTGCGCGCCAAGGCCGCCGAGATCCTCCAGCGCCTGGGCGAGGACATCGACCCCGACGCGCCGGTGCGGTCCCTGTCGATCGGCAAGCGGCAGATGATCGAGATCGGCAAGGCCCTGCTGCGCGACGCGCGCGTCATCGCCTTCGACGAGCCGACCAGCTCGCTCAGCGCCCGCGAGACCGAGACCCTGATGCGGATCATCCGTGATCTGAAGGCGCAGGGCCGCGCCATCCTCTATGTCAGCCACCGCATGGAGGAGGTGTTCGCGCTGAGCGACAGCGTCACCGTCCTGCGCGACGGCCGGCACGTCGCCGACTATCTGAACATCAAGGACGTCGATCAGACCAAGCTGATCGCCGCCATGGCCGGCCGCACCATCACCGACATCTACGACTACCGCGCCCGTCCGCTGGGCGAGGAGACGATCGCCGCCGAGGCCCTGCTGGGCCCCGGCCTGCGCCAGCCGGTGGCGTTCGCCGCTCGGCGCGGCGAGATCCTGGGCTTCTTCGGCCTGGTCGGGGCGGGACGGACGGAGCTGTTCAAGCTGCTCTACGGCGCCGAGACCCCGACCGCCGGTGGCCTCCGCCTGCGCGGCCGGTCGGTGGCCTTCAAGGGGCCGCGCGACGCTATCGCCGCCGGCCTGGCCCTATGTCCCGAAGACCGCAAGGGCGAGGGCATCTTCCCGCTGGCGGCCGTGCGCGAGAACATCGCCGTGGCGACCCGCAACCTGGGTTCTGGCGAGGCCGCCTTCCTGAGCGGCGGGGCCGAGGCCAAGACGGCCCAGGACCTGATCGCCCTGATGCGGGTCAAGACCGCCTCGGCCGAGACGGCCATCGGCACGCTGTCGGGTGGCAACCAGCAGAAGGCCGTCATCGCCCGCTGGCTGGCGGCCGACTCTGAGATCCTGCTGATGGACGAGCCCACGCGCGGCATCGACGTCGGAGCCCGCAGCGAGATCTACGGCCACATCTATCGCCTGGCCGAGGCCGGCAAGACCGTGCTGTTCGTCTCCAGCGACATGCCCGAGGTGATGGGCGTGGCCGATCGCATCGTGGTGATGCGCGAAGGCGCGATCGCCGGGGTCGTCGACCGGTCCGAGGCCACCTCCGAATTGCTCCTGCGCCTGGCCCTGCCCGATGCGGCCGGCGCGGCCCACTGATTGTCCGAAAGCATGACCATGGGAAATTCCAACCTGTCCTTCCTGCGCCGCTTCAGCGCCGCCGGACCCCTGCTGATGCTGGCGGTGCTGTTCGTGCTGCTGTCGGTGTTCGTCCCCGACTTCCTGGGCCTGCGGAACATGCGCGGCCTGATCCTGTCGGTGACCCTGGTGGCGACCATCGCCCCGACCATGATGCTGGTCCTGGCCTTGCGCGAGGTCGACCTCTCAGTCGGCTCGACCACGGCCCTGGCCGGGGTGCTGTGCGCGGTGGTGATGTCCAGCACGGGCAGTGTCGCGGCCGGTGTGCTGGCGGGCCTGGCGGCCGGCGCGGCCGTGGGCTTCGTCAACGGCTTCGTCGTCGCCCGCTTCCAGGTCAATTCGCTGATCGTCACCCTGGCGACCATGGAGATCGTGCGCGGCCTGGCGTTCCTGGCCTCGGGCGGCGAGGCGGTGTCGATCCCCGTCGAGCGTTTCTACCAGCTGGGCTCGGGCGCCTTTCTGGGGATCAACTATCCGATCTGGATAGCCGTGCTGGGCTTTGTCGTCTTCGCCGTGGTGCTAAACCGCATGGTGTTCGGCCGCAACGTGTTGGCGATCGGCGGCAATCCGGAGGCCGCGCGCCTGGCCGGCGTGCCGGTCAACCGCGTGCGGGTCATCGTCTTCGTGCTGCAGGGGCTGGCGGCCGGTCTGGCCGGCATCGTCCTGGCGGCCCGCATCACCAGCGGCCAGCCCAACACCAGCCAGGGCCTGGAGCTGGCCGTGATCTCGGCCTGCGTGCTGGGCGGCGTGTCGCTGTCGGGCGGCGTGGCCACGGTGGTCGGCGTGATCGTCGGCGTGCTGATCATGGGCGCGGCCCAGAACGCCCTGAACCTGCTCGACGTGCCGACCTTCTACCAGTTCGTGGTGCGCGGCGGGATCCTGCTGGCGGCCGTGCTGTTCGACCGCCTGCGCCAGTCGCCGGGCTTCCTGAAGTTCGGGACGGCCAAGGCATGACCAAAGGCTTCCAGGATCGCGGCGTCATCGTCACCGGGGCGCTGGGCGGTATCGGCCTGGCCGTCGCCCGTCGCTTCGCCGCCGAGGGCGCGCGCCTGACCCTGGTGGACTTGAAGGCCGATGACGGCGCGGCCGCCGACGAGCTGCGGAGCCTGGGCGCGACCGGCGTACTGTCGGTGGCCTGCGACATCGGCGATGAGGCCGCCGTGGCCTCCGCCGTTGAGCAGTCCATGGCCGCCCATGGCGACCTGCGGGCCGTCGTCAACGTCGCCGGGATGATGATCTACAAGCCGATCGCCGAGCTGACCGGCGCGGACTGGCGCCGCCTGCTGGACGTCAACCTGCTGGGCGCGGCCTTCTTCACGGGCGAGGCGTTCCGGCGCATGGGGCCGGGTGGGGCGGTGGTCAATGTCGCCTCGATCCACGCCCGTCAGACCAGCCCCGACGTCGCCCCCTATGCGGCGGCCAAGGCGGCGATGCTCAGCCTGACCCGCACCGCCGCGATCGAGGGCAAGGCCAAGGGCCTGCGCGTCAACGCCGTCCTGCCCGGCGCGATCGACACCCCGATGCTGTGGGCCAGCCCCAACCTCGCCAATGGCGCCGAGGTGCTGGAGCCCGGCGATGTCGGCCAACCTGACGACGTGGCGGGGCCGGTGCTGTTCCTGGCCTCGGACGACGCGCGCTTCGTCAGCGGCGCGGCGCTGGAGGTCGACGGCGGACGCCTGGCCAAGCTGTGAGCGTCGAACTCCGCAGTTGGGGAACGCTGGAGGACGGCTCGCCGGTTCGGCTGGCGACCCTGCGCAACGCCAGCGGCTTCGAGGCCCGGATCAGCGACTTCGGCGCGATGATCGCCGGTGTCCGCGCACCGGATCGTGACAGCCGGCTGGGTGAGGTGACCCTCGGCTTCGCGCATCTCACCGATTACCTGGCGCCGGCCTATCGCGCGGCCGGGCCCTATTTCGGATCGACCGTCGGCCGCTACGCCAACCGCATCGGCGGGGCGCGGTTCACGCTGGACGGTCAAGACTATCCGCTCGTCGCCAACGAGGGCGAGAACCAACTGCACGGCGGCCCATGCGGTTTCGACCAGGTGATCTGGTCCATGGAGCCGTTGGACGGCGAGATCGGCGTGCGGCTTTCCTTGATCAGTCCCGATGGCGACCAGGGCTTTCCGGGGACGTTGCGGGTCAGCGTCGAGTTCGTCGTCGCTCCGGACGCCGACACCCTGATCGCCCGCTATCGGGCCGAGACGGACCGGCCGACCCACGTCAACCTGACGGCCCATCCGTACTTCAACCTCGACGGCGCGGCGACGATCCGAGAGCACGCGCTGGAAGTGCTGGCCGGCGCCTTCACCCCCGCCGACGCGGCCTGCATCCCGACCGGCGAGGTGGCGCTGGTTGCCGGCGGTCCGCTGGATTTGCGCGAGCCGCGCCATCTGGACGAGATCCTCGACCATCCGGACCTAGCCGGCTCACGCGGCCTGAACCACAACTACGTCCTGCCGGGCGGTGTTACCGGTGGGCCTCGGCTGACCGCTCGACTGTCCGCGCCGAGCACCGGCCGGGTCCTCGAGGTGTGGACCACCGAGCCCGCCCTGCAGGTCTATAGCGCCGGCTACCTGCCCGACCTCACCGGCCAGGCCGGCGAGCGGTTCGGGCGCGAGGGCGGGGTCGCGCTGGAGACCCAGCACTTCCCCGACAGCCCCAACCGCCCGGCCTTCCCGACGACCCGGCTCGACCCAGGCCAGGTCTGGTCGTCGGAAACCCAGTGGCGCTTTAGCCGAACGTGAAGGCGTAGGCCTGCGCGCCAGCGTCCAGGAACTGGATCTCGAAGGTGCGGTCGCCGATCGCGCCCTTCTGCCGGACCAGCTGATAGAGCCGCTGGCCGGTGATAACGCCATTGCCGGCCGCATCGGTGTCCATGCCGTGGTCGGGGCCGGGCGCCTTGCCGTCGATGGTCACGCGGTAGCGGACCTTCGCGCCATTCGACGCCGGGCCCAGCACCAGGTGCAGGTCTCGGGCGTGGAAGCGGTAGGCGATCTTGCCGCCCGCTGCGTTCGAGCCGGCCTGCTCCTTGCTGATGGTCCAGTCGCCGGCCAGGCCCCAGGCGTTGAGCTTCAGCGGTCCGCCCAGGGCGTAGACCTTGCGCGCATCCCGCGCCGCGCCGCCGGTCGAGGCGAAGTTCTCGGCGCGGTCGTAGCCGACATAGGTCTCGGGCGAGTTGACGTCCTTGCCGTCCGAGGCGGCTTGCGCGCCGGTGGCGTTGACCGCGACCAGGCCACTGGCGACCTTCGCCTTGCCGGCCTCGGCCAGCAGCTGCTGGATCACCCGTTCGGACTGGTCGTAGCCGCCCTCGCCGAAGTGGTGGTGGCGGACCTGGCCGTTGGCGTCGATGAAGTAGTGGGCCGGCCAGTACTGGTTCCCGAACGCGCGCCAGATCGCGTAGTTGTTGTCGACCGCCACGGGGTAGCCGATCTTCAGGTCGGCGACGGCCTTGCGGACGTTCTTGACGTCCTTCTCGAAGGCGAATTCCGGCGCGTGGACGCCGATCACCACCAGGCCCTGGTCCTTGTACTTCTCCGCCCAGGCGCGGACGTAGGGGATCGAGCGCAGGCAGTTGATGCAGCTGTAGGTCCAGAAGTCGACGACCACGACCTTGCCCTTCAGCTGGGCCAGGGTCAGGGGCGGAGAGTTCAGCCAAGTCACCGCGCCGTCCAGCGGCGGGGCGGCGCCTTCGACGGGCAGGGCGGGACCTTCGCCGGGCTTGGCGCGCATCATCATCGCGCCGTCCGGAGCGCCGCCGGCCGACATCATGGCCGGATTGGCGCTCATCATCGCCGGGTTGGCGGCCATCATGGCGGGGCTGCCGCTCATGGCGTCGCCGGCGGCGGGCAGCAGGACCGACTCCTGCTGGGGATGCAGCTTGTTGACCAGGCCCTGCTCCAGGGTGGCGGTGCTGGTCTGCGAGACGCGGGTCAGGAAGCCGGTGTCGACGCCCAGCGCGATGGCCGCGACGGCGACCAGGATCACCGCCCCGACGCCGCGCCGGATCCATTCGCTGGCGCCCAGCGAGCGCTTCATGGCCGTGAACACCTTGCCGCCGACCAGCAAGGCCAGGCCCAGCGAGGTGGCCGCGCCGGCGGCGAAGGCGACCAGCAGCAAAGTGGTCTGGGCGTTGGCGCCTTGCAGCGCCGCGCCCGTCAGGATCAGGCCCAGCACTGGGCCCGCGCACGGGGCCCACAGCAGACCGGTGGCGACGCCCAGCAGCAGCGAGGCCGCGAAGCTCTCCTGCTCATCGGCGCGTTGCGACAGGCGACCGCCCAGCGCGACCAGCGGCCGGGTCAGGCGGTCGGCCAGGCTCGGAACCAGCAGGGTCAGGCCGAAGAAGGCCATCAGCGCCAGGGCGAACCAGCGGCCGTACTGGTTGACGTGCACGGCCCAGCCGCCGCCGACCGCCGCCAGGGTGGCGACCAGGGCGAAGGTCACGGCCATGCCGGCCAGCATCGGCAGGCCGCTGCGCACGAACGGCTTGTCGGCTCGCGCGAACACGAACGGCAGGATGGGCAGGATGCACGGGCTGACGATGGTCAGCACGCCGCCCAGATAGGCCAGCAGGAACAGGATCATTTTCGGAAGTCCTAGGCGGCCTTGAAGGTCAGGGCGACGCCGTTCATGCAGTAGCGCAGGCCGGTGGGCTTGGGACCGTCGTTGAACACGTGGCCCAGGTGCCCGCCGCAGCGACGGCAGTGGATTTCCGTGCCCCACATGATGCTGCCGCCGGCGCTCTTGGCCGTGGCGTTGGGCAGGGACTGCCAGAAGCTGGGCCAGCCGGTGCCGCTGTCGAACTTGGTGGTCGATGAGAAGAGCGGCAGGTCGCAGCCGCGGCAGTTGTAGCCGCCCTTCTTGTAGTTCTTGTCCAGCGGGCTGGAGCCGGCGCGCTCGGTGCGGGCGTGGCGCAGGACCTCGTAGGAGTCCGGCGGCAGCATGCGCTTCCACTCGGCGTCGCTGTGGGTGACCTCGAAGGTCTCGGCCCGCGCGCCGAAGGCGGCCAGGCTCAGACCGGCAAAAGCCCCGGTGGCCAGAAAGTCTCTACGCGTCGTCATCGCCAATCTCCGTTTCGCCGCCCCGCAATGAGATACGCAGCGACGCACCGGAAAGTTACGCCCTTATTTCGGCAGAGCGTAGACCAGCAGGCTGTCGCCCCCGCTGGGGCTGGAAAGGTACGAGCCGCCGGTGGCGACGATGGCCACGTACTGGCGGCCGTCCGCGCCCTGGTAGGTGATCGGATTGGCGTGGGCGGAGTAGTCCAGCACCTGCGTCCACAGCTCGCGACCGGTCTTCGTCTCGAAGGCGCGGAAGCGGTGATCGTCCGTGCCGCCGACGAAGATCACGCCGCCGGCGGTCAGGATCGGGCCGGCGTTGCCCGGGCGGCCGGTGGCCTGCTTGTCCTTTGGGAAGACGTCGGTGACGCCCAGGATCGAGCGCCAGGCGACCGTGCCGGTGTTGACGTCCACGGCGATCAGCTCGCCCCACGGCGGCTTCTGGCAGGGGCTGCGGGTCTCGCGGTCGCGGAAGCGCTCGGAGACGACGCTCATTTCGTTGGTGTCGTTGGCCACCAGCTTCTCGATATTGCCCAGCTGGTTGCTGTTGAAGATGTAGAGCCCCAGCGTCGGGTCGAACGCCCCGCCGCCCCATTCGGGCCCGCCGGCCGAGCCGGGGAAGCGGATGATCGGCTTGTCGGCGCGCAGGGGTTCGAACATGACGCTGCCGACCGCGTGGCCCTTGTCGATCATCGCCTGGCAGGCGGCGGTGTGCTGCGGCGTGATGTTGGCCAAGTCCGCCATGGCGAAGTCCATGCGGGTGATGATGCCCGGCTTGGTCGGGAAGGGCTGGGTCGGCCAGGCCTTCTCGGCGGCGACCGACGAGGGCGGCGCGCGGCGCTCCTCGACGGGGTAGATCGGCTCGCCGGTCTCGCGGTTGAGCAGGAACAGGAAGGCGGTCTTGTTCATCGCCACGACGGCCGGGATGGCCTTGCCGTTCTTCATCACCGTCAGCAGGGTCGGCGGCGTGGCCAGGTCGTAGTCCCAGACGTCGTGGTGCACGGTCTGGAAATGCCACAGGTACTTGCCGGTGCGGACGTCGACCGCGACCAGGGCGTTGCCGAACAGGTTTGTCCCCTTGTGGTCGCCACCATAGCGGTCGGAGCTGGGGGCGCTGAACAGCAGGTAGGCGATGCCCCGCTCGGCGTCGATCGTCGGCATGTTCCACATGTTGACGCCCGAGCGCTGCTTCCAGCTGTCACCCTCCCAGGTGTCCTGGAATTTCTCGCCCTCGCGGGGGACCGAGTGGAAGGTCCAGACCAGCTTGCCGGTAACCACGTCCCAGGCGCGGGCGTCGCCGGCCGGGCCCTTGCCGGGATATTCCTGCAGCTTGGAGCCCAGGATCGCCAGGTTCTCGAAGATGATCGGCGGGGCCGAGTAGCTGTAGAAGCCGCCGGCCACGCCATTCATGATCTCGGGGGTCTTGGTGTCGACTGTTCCGTCCTTGCCGAAGTCGGGGCAGGGCTGACCGGTGCGGGCGTCCAGCGCCACGATCCGTCCACGGAGCGTCGAGACGATGACGCGCGGGCCGTGGTCCTTGTCGCCGGGCCAGTAGCCGACGCCGCGCAGGGCCGGCTGGTCGCGATCGGCCAGTTCGTGGGCCCAGATCTCCTTGCCCGTCGTGGGATCCAGCGCCACGACGCGGTGGTAAGGCGTGCCCAGATACATCCGCCCGTCGGCGACCAACGGCGTGGCGGTCGAGAACGGCTTGAAGCCCTCGCCCGAGGCGTTGGGCGCGGGGTCCATATGGTAGGTCCAGGCCAGCTTCAGCCCCGCGACATTGGCCGGGGTGATCTGGGTCAGCGGCGAGTAGCGCGCGCCGCCGAGATCGCGGCCCCAGCTGGGCCAGTCCTTCACGGGTTCGGCCGCATGGGCCGCCGTGGCGAGGAGGGCCGCGAGGACCAGCGCTCTCACGGTTTCGTCGCCAGGAAGTAGAGGCCGCCGGGCGTGTCGAGCCTGGCGGAGAACGGGGTCAGGGTCAGGGCGCCGGTCTTCGCATCGACCTTGAACACCGTGATGCTGCCGTCGCCTTCGTTGGCCGACAGCAGGAAGCGGCCGGTCGGGTCGAAGCGCAGGTTGCGGGGCGTCTTGCCGCCGGCCGGGACGTTGGCGGCCAGGGCCAGGCGGCCGTCTGGCGCGATATCGAACACCGCGATCGTGTCGTGGCCGCGATTGCCGACATAGAGGTGACGGCCGGCCGGATCGATGACGATCTCGGCGGTCTTGTTGGCGACCGTCACGCCCGGCGGCAGGGTCGGGGCGGTCTGGATTTCCTTGAGGTCCGAGCCGTGGACCTCGAAGACGCTGACCTCGCCATCGGTCTCGTGATTGACGTAGAGGTGGCGGCCGTCGGGCGACAGCTGCAGGCGGCGCGGACCGGCCCCGGCGTGGACGCTGACGAACGACGTGGCGGCGGGCGCGATCGTCCCCTTCGCGGGATCGACCTCGTAGCTGTAGACGCGATCCAGTCCCAGCTCGGCGACGAACATGTGCCGGCTGTCCCTCGTGAAGACGATGCCGTGGGCGTGGGGTGATCCGCCGGGGGCGGTATGCTGGTCGCTGTAGATCGGGTCGGACAGCTTGCCGTCCGGGAGCACGCGGTAGGCGACCAGATTGCCGGTCGTGTAGTTGACCGTGGCGGCGATCTTGCCCGTGGGGTCGAGCACCACCTGGTTGGGCTTGTCTCCGTTCGACGGGACGCGGTTCAGCAGGGTCAGCTTGCCGTCGCCCGGCGCGATGCGGAAGGCGCTGACGCCGCCGGGGGTCTGCCAGTTCACGGCGTAGAGCGTCTTGCCGTTCGGGGCGATCCACAGGTGGGCCGGCTGCGGCGTCTCGGCGGCCAGGCCCAGCGGCGTCAGGGCGCCGGTCTGGTCGTCGAAACGGAAGGCGTAGACGCCCTTCGAGGTCCCGTCGGTATAGCTGCCGGCGTAGAGCAGGACGGGCTTGGCCGTCGCGTCTGCGGCGAAATTGGTGGCCGCCAGCGCCGCCACGAGGCCGAAAGTCTTGAGCAGGTCGCGCATGATCAGGTCTCCGTCACCGCATATTTTTCGCGGACCAGGACAAGGTAGCTGCCGACCCCCAGGGCGATGAACACGACGATCGTCTTGATCGGCGCGTCGAAGCTCTTGGTGGTATCGACCAGCCAGCCGGTGAGGATCGGGGCGACGATGCCGGCGGCGCTGGCGGCGAAGTTCTGGATGCCGACGATCCGCCCGATCGACGAGCCGGGGATCAGGGTCTGGGTCAGGGCCCAGTAGTTGGCGGTGGCTAGGCCCAGGCCACTCAGCGACAGCACCGAGAAGGCCAGGGCCACGTTCAGCGAGGTCGCCTGCGCCCCGATCAGCACCGTCGTGGCCAAGAGGAAACCGGCGATGGTGAAGGCCTTGCGCACCTTCACCGCGCCATGGCCGCGCCGGATCAGCATGTCCGCCGCCCAGCCGCCCAGGATCGAGACCGTGGCCATGCCGGCGAAGCCGAAGGTGGTGAAGAGGCTGCTGGAGGCCAACGACAGGTGGCGGGCCTCGTTGAAATACGCCGGCATCCAGGTCAGGCAGAAATAGACGAAGTACATGTAGCAGAAGGTGCCGATCACGGTGCCCCACAGCACGGGGCTCTTCAGCAGTCGGCTCATCGGCACTGTCGGCGCGGTGGTCTCTACCGCCTGGGCCGAGCCGGCGTCGGGCTTCACAAACAGCAGCCACGGGATCAACCAGACCAGCGCCGCAACGCCCATGATCACGAACATCGCCTGCCAGCCGTGATGCTCGATCAGCCAGGCGGCGGCGACCGCGCCGATGGCTGGGCCGAACTTCGAGCCGGACATGAAGACGCCGATGGCCAGGCCCCGGCTGCGCTCCTCGAAGTTGAAGCGGATCCAGCGCATGCTGGCCGGGTGCATGACCGCCTCGCCGACGCCCAGCAGCATCCGAACCGCGAACAGGGCCGAGAAGCCGGTGGTCAGGGCGGTGGCGGCGGTCAGCAGGCTCCAGACCAGGAACCCGATCGCCATCGGCCGCTTGGAGCCGAACCGGTCGACGACCCAGCCCGCCGGGATCTGCAGCAGGGCGTACGACCAGAAGAAAGCCGAGTTGGTCAGGCCCCGATCGGTGTTGCTGAGCTTGAAGAAGGCCTTGAAGTGCGGGTCGATCAGGGCGACCGACAGGTTCACGCGATCGATGTAGGCGAACACCGCCGCCAGGGCCAAAAGCACGACGATCGTCCAGCGGCCCGTGGTGGAATACGGTTTGCTGGTCATCAGCCCCACCACTTCTGGCCGGGCGCGAGATGCGCCTCGACGATCTCGCGATTGAGCTCGACGCCGGTCCCCGGCTTGTCGCCGACCGCCACGTAGCCCTTGTCGATGTACGGCCCATCCAGCTTGAGGACCTGATCCATCCAGCCGCCTTCGCCGGTGACCGTCTCGCACATAACGAAGTCGCGAATGGAGGCGGCCCACTGGCAGACCTGCCAGGTGTGCAGCTGGCTGGCGGTGTTGTGGGTGGTCAGCGGGACGCCATACAGCGACGCCAGGTCGGCGATGCGCTTGGTCTCCAGGAAGCCGCCGCTGTTGCGCAGGTCCGGATTGACCAGCTGGGTTCCCTGGTTGGCCAGGAAGGGCAGGAAGCCCTCGCGTCGCGCCAGGTTCTCGCCGGTGAGGATCGGCACCGGAGAGCGGGCCGCCAGGGTCTTCCAGGAGTCGCTGTAGTCGACGCCCAGCGGGTCCTCGAGCCATAGCGGTTTGATGGGGGCGACCACTTCCGCGAGCTGCAGGGCCGATGGCAGGTCCAGCTCCCAGTGGCAATGAACCATCAGGTCGTGGTCCCAGCCGATCGCCTCGCGCATGTTCTCGAAGGCCTGGCCGATCTGGCGCAGTTCCTGGGTGGTCAGGCGACGGTTGCCGGGGTCCTTGGCCTGGTCGGGCAGGCCTTTCCCGGTCTCGCCGAAGGCCAGGGTGCGGGGGATGTCGACCTTGTGGGCGGTGAAGCCGCTGGGATGGGCGGCGACCTTGGCGGCCCACTCGCGGCAGGACGCCTTGTCCAGCGGATCGCGCGGCCGGGAATGATCATAGACACGCACCCGGTCGCGGAACCGTCCGCCCAGGAGCACGCAGGTCGGGGTGTCGAGCAGCCTGCCGGCCAGGTCCCACAGCGCCATCTCCAGGCCGCTGGACGCCCGCATCAGCTGGTGGGCCGAGCCGTCCGTGCGCGAGCCGAACAGGCCCGAGGCGCCGTCGCCCATGAAGGTGTAGAGCTTGTCGATCTCCAGCGGGTCCTTGCCGATCAGGGCCGGCTTGATCGCCTCGATCTGCTCGGCCACGCCGACGCCGGGCGTGCCGTAGGCCTCGGCGACGCCGAAGGTCCCGTCCTTGGTCTCGATCTTCACATAGACGTAGGTGCGGCCTGGGCCCTGGACCGTCATGGTCCGCACGTCGCTGATCTTGGGGCGGACGCGTTCGGCGGCGAGGGCCGGGGCGACGAGGCTGGCGGTTCCGGCCGTTGCGGCCAGGCGCAACAGGGTGCGGCGCGACCAGGGCTGGCGCTTGTCGAGCATCGGACTGCTCCAAAATCAGGGAACTGGAAGCGCGAACGGCCGCCCGCGCATGGAGCGCGGACGGCCGCCGGGGTCGTCGTTAGAAGCGGGCGCGGACGCCCACCGTGTAGTAGCGGCCCATGATGTCCTGGCCGCCGGGCACCGGGAACGTCAGGCCGATCGAACCGGCCAGCGGCACGATCTCGGGCTTGGCGTTGGCCACGTTCTGGATCGTGACATAGGCGGTGGTGTTCTTGTCCGCGCCCAGCTTGTACTCGACATTGATATCGGCCGAGTTGAACGGGCGCACGTCCGGATCGACCCACACCTGGTTGGGCGAGGTGATCTTGCTGAACCCGCCCAGCCAGCGGTCCTGGACGCCGACCGCCAGGTCACCATGCTCGTAGCGCAGGATGCCGGTGATGCGGGCCTGCGGGGCCGAGACGGTGGTCAGCGGCGCGCCCGGGAAGGCTTGCGAGACGTTGGTCGGCTGGTAGTTGCCGAACAGGCGCGTCGACCACGAACCGCCCAGGGCCTGGAAGCGATAGTTGACCTCGACGTCCCAGCCCTTGATCTCGGTGAAGGCCGTGTTGAGGCTCTGGTTGAAGACCTTGGTCGGGAAGTTGGCCGGCGAGTGGTCGCTGAACGGACCCGGACGTTCGAACAGCGTGCAGTACTGCGAGCTGCCGCCCGAGTCCTCGCACAGGCGCTGGATGGTGTTGTTGCCCGCCGCGATCGCGCCGATCGCGTTGTCCATGCTGATCTTGTACCAGTCGATCGAGGCGTTGAAGCCCGGCAGGAAGCTGGGCGTGAAGACCACGCCGGCCGTCCAGGTGCGGGCGACTTCCGGCACCAGGTCGGGATTGCCCTTGGTCGAGATGAACACCGTGCTGCTGGTGCTGGTGTGCAGGTCGACGAAGCCGCTGACCGAGGCCTGCACCGGCTGGAACAGGTCGTTCAGCGTCGGCGCGCGGATGTCGCGCGACGTGGTCGCCCGGAACCGCACGGTGTTGTTGACGCGATAGTCGAGGCCGGCCTTCCAGGTCTGGACACTGCCCGAGGTGCTGTAGTCGGTGTAGCGACCGGCCAGGTTCGCATCCAGGCTGCTGATCAGCGGCAGGTCCTTCAGCAGCGGAATGGCCAGTTCGCCCGCGACTTCCCAGACGTTGTTCTTGGCCGTGACATTGGCCGAGACGGGCTGGGCCCACAGCGCCAGGGCGGGATTGCAGATCCGCAGGCCGGTGCAGTCGACGGTGGCCGTCGGGCTGGCGTCGCTCCACACCGTGTATTTGTTCCAGCGCGCCTCGCCCGAGACGGCGAAGTTGATCGGGCCGGCCCAGTTGTGGAAGGCGGTGCCGGTGAAGCTGCCGGCCACGTCATCCATGGTGTTGATGACGTTCTGGTGGGTGTTGGCGGTGAACCAGTTGAACGCGTCCTGGCTGATCGCCGTCGGGCCGAAGGCGTTCAGCGGCACGCAGCCCTTGTAGGCCGCAGCGGTGGCGGCCTGGGTGGCGGCGTAGCACTGCACCGTTCCGCCGACCGTGACGGCGTCGAGGGCGGCGAACTGCTTCTGGTAGTTGGAGTTGTTGCGGCTCTCGACCATCAGGTCGTTACGGCCGTGGGTGTAGGTCAGGTCCCAGCGGTAGTCGCCGAGGGTCCCGTTCAGGCCAGTGTTGAAGTTGGTGTATTCGTTGACGTTGCGCGTGCCGGTCAGGCCCTTGGGACCGGTGCTGATGATGTAGGTGCCCATCTGGAAGGTGTTGGTCGCATCGGACAGGCCGTTGTCGCCCAGCGCCAGGCGGGTCGCCGCGTTCAGGAACGGGTTGTTCTTGTAGAAAGTGCTGGCCTGGCCGTTGCCGGGGGTCAGCTTGACCGGGAAGTGCCAGCCGCCCGAGTAGGCGTTGGCGTACGAGGCCTGGGCGTAGAACTGGACGTTGTCGGTCAGGTCGAAGTCGAACCGGCCGAACAGCTCGTCCTGGCGCATGGCCACCAGGGCGGTGGTGTAGCGGGCATAGGCGCCGTCGCCGCCGACGTTCTGGTTGCCGGTGCCGGTCGTCTGGCCGGGCAGGAACGGACCCAGCACGCCGTTGCTGATGAACTGCTGGTTCAGCGCCGAGCACGAGTTGGTGCAGGCGGTGATCTTGCCGCCGAAGGCGCTGTCGCCGCGGCGGACGTTCATCGAGGTGGTGAACGGGGCGGCGACCGTGCCGCTGCCGGTCAGGGTGTAGACGCCGCGGCCATAGGCGCGGTCGAAGTTGGAGACGTCGTCGGTCTCGCGGCGCTGGTACGAGCCCAGGACGTGACCCCGGCCGCCCAGGACGCTGGCGCCGCCGGCGATGCCGAACTTGTAGCTGTTGCCGTCGCCATAGGTGGAGATGCCGGCGTTGGCCTCGATCTTCAGGCCGGTGAACTTCTTGTCGATGATGAAGTTGACCACGCCGGTGACGGCGTCCGAGCCATAGACGGCCGAGGCGCCGCCGGTGACGACGTCGACGCGGCTGATCAGCATCTGCGGGATGGAATCGACGTCGACCGTGCCGTTGGCGTTGGACGGCGTCAGGCGGTGGCCGTCCATCAGCACCAGGGTGCGCTGGGTGCCGAAGCCGCGCAGGGCCAGCACGTTCTGGGCCTGGTTGCCGGCGCCGTCGCCCGAACGGGTCGGGATCGCCGAGCCCTGGAAGATCGGCAGCTTGTTCAGGCCGTCCGGCAGGCTGCTGGGCGTGGTCTGCTGGATCTGTTCGGTCGAGACGACCGTGATCGGCGTCGGCGCGTTGGTGGCGATCGCGGTGATGCGCGAGCCCGTCACCGTGACGGCTTCAACGACCTGGGATTCATCGGCTTTGGCGACGGCTTCTTGCGCTGAGGCCTGTCCACAGACCCCTAGTACAGCAGCCGAGACGCCAAACAGTAATGCCGCGCGGCGCGCGGTGTGGTTCTTTTGAGTATGCATTAGTCACTCCCCTTTTTTATAGAGCTAGGATTCCCCTCCTGCTCGGTTATTGAGGCGACCTGGTCCTGCGCCAGTCGTCGAATTTTTCTTTGTTTTCTGGGTTAGTCATTGGGTACAGGCCGATGATGGTCTGTCCCGCCTTGACCATGTCGACCACGAAGTCTTCGTAGAGGGTCATGGCCAGGGCCTCGTCGGCGAGGTCCGCCGCGATTTCCGCTGGAACGACGATGACGCCGTCGGCGTCTCCGACGATCACGTCACCGGGAAACACCGGCGCGCCGCCGCAGCCGATCGGCGCATTGATGTCGATCGCCTGGTGCAGGGTGAGATTGGTCGGCGCCGAGGGGCGCTGGTGGAAGGCCGGCATCGCCATCTGCGCGATCTCGGCGCTGTCGCGGAAGCCGCCGTCGGTGACGACCCCGGCCGCGCCGCGCATCATCAGGCGCCGGATCAGGATGCCGCCGGCCGAGGCCGCGCGGGCGTCGCCGCGGCTGTCCATGACCAGCACGCAGCCGGGCGGGCAGGCCTCGACGGCGGCGCGCTGCGGGTGCTTGGGGTCCTCGAACACCTTGATGCCGTTGAGGTCCTCGCGGGCGGGGATGTAGCGCAGGGTGAAGGCGCGGCCGACCATGCTTTGCGTCATCGGGCCCAGCGGACGCACGCCTTGAATGGCCTGGTTACGCAGGCCGCGCTTGTAGAGGGCGGTCGCCAGGGTCGGCGTGCTGACGCCCTTGAACTTGTCCAAAGTCGATTGATCGATCTCGATCACGCCGTCCCGCCCCCCAGCCTGGATGTTCCAGACCAATTGGCCTGACTTGATTGGCCAACTGGCCTGACCAGTGCGAGCGGAGCATCGTCGAGGACCTGACATCGGTCCATTGCAAATTCATCATGGAGCCATACGGGTTTCGTATGTACCGCAGGCTCGAAATGTCACTGGATTTACCAGATTTAACCGACAGGTCAGGCCAATCCCTTGTGGAGATCGGCGAATTGTCCTTCAATTGTCCCGGTGGCGGGGGCCACGGGGAGAACAACCAGCAATGCTGGAGTTGGGCCAGCTGGGGTGCTTCGTCGCCGCCGCCGAGGAGATGCACTTCGGCCGCGCCGCCGCGCGCCTGAACACCACCCAGCCAACCCTAAGCCGCCAGATCCAGGCCCTGGAACGCACGCTGCGGGTCGAGCTGTTCGAGCGCGCCAACCGCACCGTCAAGCTGACCCCGGCCGGCCGGGTGTTCCTGCCCGAGGCCAAGCGGATCCTGTTCCTGGCCGAGACCGCCACCAACCTGACCCGCCGCGCCTGGCAGGGCGAGGCGGGCGTCATCCGTCTGAGCTTCGTGGCCTCGGCCGGCTTCGTCGACCTGCCGATCATCCTACGCCGGGCGGCCGAGGCGCTGCCCGATGTGCGCATCCACCTGAAGGAGATGACCTCGGCCGTCCAGCGCGACGCGCTGCTGGCCGACATCGTAGATGTGGCCGTGCTGCGGCCGCCGATCGACCACGGCAAGTTCGGGGTCCTGCCGCTGCGCACCGAGGCGTTCTTCGCGGCCCTGCACGTCGATGATCCGCGCACGGAGCTGGAGCAGCTGGAGCTGCGCGACTTCGATCGGCTGCCCTTCATCATGTATTCGGTCGAGGGGGCCGGCTACAGCCACGCCATCCTGTCGGCGATGTTCGACCGGGCCGGGGTCTCGCCGACCATCACCTATCACCTGGACCAGAACCACACGATCCTGTCGCTGGTCTCGGCCGGCTTCGGCGCGGCGCTGGTGCCCGAGGGTGTGACGCGGCTGCGGCTCGACAACGTGGTTTTCCGCCCTGTGCGACTGGAGCCCGAGCGGCCGCTGGAGATGTACATGCTGTGGCGGCGGCAGAACGACAATCCGGTGCTGCCGCGCTTTCTGGCGCTGTGCGAGGACCTCGGCCTACCCGCCGCCTGACACCAAAGAAAAGGCGCCGGACAGGCCGTCCGGCGCCATAGTTTCTGGAAGGTTTGGGGGAACAGTAAAAGCGGGCCTTCCAGAGAAACGGGAAAGGGTGGGATCAGCCCGGCTTGCCGTAGACCTTGGCGAGGTAGGCCTGCACCTGCTTGGCGTCCTCGTCGGTGAGGTCGGCGCCGTTGCCGCGCATGCGCTCGATCACGCCGGCCCATTCCTTGGGGGTGCGGCGCGCTTCGGTGACCATGCTCAGGTCATGGCACGATTGGCAGGCGCGGTTGACGATGGCCTTGCCGGGATCGGCGGCGGGCGGGGCGTCGGCGGGCGCGGCAAGGGCGGCGCTGCTGGCCAGGAGCGCGCCGAGAACGAGCGCGATCTGCAGAGATTTGCTGAGCATGGTCCCTAACGGTCTTCGAGTATCGGCCTGCGCGTGGTGTTGCGTGAAGCTCGGCTTCCGCTCCATCCAAATTGGTCAGGCCACCATAAGGGCATCGTGGCGCAAATCCATTGCAATTCAATGATGGCCCGATACGCGCCGCGCATCATTCCGCAACAATGCCTCGGCGATCAGCAGGTTCGGAACCCAGGCCAGGAACGAGATCGCGCGGTACCAGGGCAGGAACGGCAGGTCGAGGACCTGCACCGCCGGCAGGTACAGCCGCAGGGTGACGGCGGCCAGGGTCAGGGCCCACGAGCGGATCATCCAGCGGCGATGCTCGACAAAGCGCCGATCCAGCGCCGCGCGCCAACCCAGCAGGTTCACGGTGATCCAGATCGCCGCCAGGCTGCCGAAGCCCGCCGTGGCGATCGGGCCGGCGAACGAGCCGGGCGCCAGGATCAGTCCCGCGCCGCCGCCGACCAGGCAGCCCAGCACATAGACCCGCCCGACCCAGCGATGCGCGCCGATGCGGCGCAGGCCGGGCAGGAACTGGAATGAGCCCAGCAACAGGGCGGTGACCGCGCCAGCGACATGGACGAACAGCCAGGGCACGCCCAGCGGATTGCCCAGGGCTTGCTTCGGCGTCATCGGCGGATGCAGCAGGTAGCGGCTGGCGGCGTAGCCGGCGACGCCCAGGCAGAGGAGGGCGGCGAGCGTCCAGAAGGCGCGGGCGGGCCAGCGCGGCGCGGGCAGGGTCGTGGTGGTCAAGGCTCGAGTTCCTCATGGGGTTCGCCGAACCTCGTTGCGGCTCACGCGGCGTCTCGCTAGGCCTTGCTTCGCGAACGGCGCCGGGCTTGCGCGAACGGGACAGGAGCAGCGGAAGGATGAGGACGGCCTGGCGGCGATGGTCGATCGACGTGGCGATCCTGGTCGCCATCGGCGCGGTCATGGGCTTCCTGGGCCCCTTCGCCTCCGAACGCATCGCGGTCCCGATCCGCTATGCGTACTGGATGATCTGCATGGTCGGCGGCGGCGTGATCGGCGTGGTCATCGACGCGATGCTGGAGCGCCGCGTGGCCGCGACCTGGCGGCGAGTGGCGCTGGTCTCGCTGCTGATGACGCCGCCGGTGACCCTGCTGGTGTTGTGCACGCAGTACGCGCTGGTCCGTGGGCGGTTCGACTTCGTCGTCTATCTGATGCTGACGCCCCAGGTCTTCCTGATCTCCCTGGCGGTGATGATCGTCCACGCCCTGGCCTGGCGGCGGCCGCCCGCGCGGGTCGAGACCCGCACCGTCGTCGCCCCGCCTTTGCCCGAGGCCGAAGCCGCCTTCCGCAAGCGCCTGTCGGCCAAGCGCCGCGCCGCCCGGCTGATCGCCGTCGAGGCCCACGACCACTATCTGAAGGTCCACACCGACGCCGGCGAAGAGCTGATCACCCTGCGCTTCGCCGACGCCCTGGCCGAACTGGAGCGCGCCCATGGCTGGCGCGTCCACCGCTCCTGGTGGGTCGCCGCCGAGGCCGTCGAAGGCGTCCGCCGGCGACGCGGCGCCGGCGAGGTCCGCTTGGCCGGCGGCCTGGAAGCGCCGGTCAGCCGGACCTACGCGCCGGTGCTGAAGGAGGCCGGCTGGTTCTAGGCCCCGCAGCTCTCCCGCACGATCAGATCAGTCGGCAGGGTCTCCGGCCCATGGTCGCCGTCTTGGTCGAGGATGCGCGAGACCAGCAGGCGGCCGGCCTTGGAGGTGTCCTGCTTGATGGTGCTGAGCGCCGGGGTCGAGAGACGGCTCAGCAGCATGTCGTCATAGCCGACCACCGCGACGTCCTCGGGGACCTTCATGCCGGCGCGCTGCAGCGCCCGGATGGCGCCGAGCGCGATCAGGTCGGACGAGGCGAAGATGGCGTCGAAGGTCGCGCCCCGGCGCAGCAGGCGGCCGACGGCGGCCTCGGCCGATTCCATCTCGAAATCGACCGGCAAGACCAGGGAGGGCTCGGGCTCCAGGCCGCTTTCGCGCAGGGCGTCCAGATAGCCTTCGCGGCGCTGGGTCGCCTCGGGGTGGGTCTCGCCCAGGAACACGATCCGCCTGCGGCCCAGGCGGGCCAGATGGAGCGTCGCGCGGCGGCCCCCTAGGAAGTTGTCCGAGCCGATCGAGCAGTACTTCTGGCCCGGCAGCTGGGCGCCCCAGACCACGAAGCGGGCGTCGGTGGCGGCCAGCTGGTTGAAGGCCTCGTGCAGGTCGCCTTGGCCCAGGAAGATCGTGCCGTTGGCGCGGCTGGCAGTGACGGCCAGATAGAGGTCGTCATAGCTGGCCGGGGCGGTGTGGCTGACGGTGAAGTCGCAGCCGCGATCGCGGGCCGCCTCGCCGATATTGGCCAGCAGCTCCAGGAAGAACGGGTGCGACAGCGGCAGCGGCCGGCCGTGGGTGCGGGGCAGGACGATGGCGATCGCGCCCTCGGCCCCGATCGGCGCGGCGGGCATGTAGCGGCGGAACGAGTAGCCGCGTTCCTTGGCCAGGGCCCAGATCTTCTGCTTGGTCTTGGTGCTGATCGAGTGGTGATCGTTCAGCGCCCGCGAGACGGTCGAGACCGACACGCCGGCGATTGTCGCCAGGTCTTCAAGCGTGATGTTGTTGCTGTTATCGTCCGCCATCGCGCTCTAACACATAAGAATAAGGCCGAAGGGCCGGGGAAAAGGAAGCCTTTGCCAGGAGAGCCGCAAGACCTCCCGGGCGCGACCGTGTCGCCGCCGCAGAAGGCCAATCTCAGCTTTCTTCAGATCTGGAACATGTGCTGTGGCCTGTTCGGCGTGCAGATCGTGTGGGGCCTGCAGAACGTCAACACCAGCCGGATCTTTCAGACGCTGGGCGCGGACGTCAACGAACTGGCCATCCTGTGGATCGCCGCGCCGATCACGGGCCTCTTGGTGCAGCCGATCATCGGCCATCTGAGCGACCGGACCTGGGGGCGGCTGGGCCGTCGCCGGCCCTATCTGCTTTACGGGTCGATCCTGACGACCGTGGCGCTGATCCTGACGCCCAACGCCCCGACCGTGTTGGCCGCGAGTCTTGCCCTGTGGCTGCTGACCGCCTCGATCAATGTCGCCATGGAGCCGTTCCGGGCCTTCGTCGCCGACTCGCTGCCCGACCAGCAGCGCACCGCCGGCTTCGCCATGCAGGTGTTCTTCATCGGCGCGGGGGCGGTGTTCGCCTCGGCCCTGCCGTGGATCCTGACCCACTGGTTCGGGGTGTCGGGCCAGGGCGGCCCGGGCAGGCTGCCGCCCTCGGTGCACGCGGCCTTCTATGTCGGCGGCGCGGGCCTGATGATCGCGGTGCTGTGGACCGTGTTCACCACCAGCGAGACCCCGCCCGAGCGGCTGGCTGGCGGTGCGCCAGTGATCGAGAGCCGCACGCCCTCGCCGGAAACCGTTCTCTGGATGCGCAACAGCGGCCTGCTGTGGATCGCCGCCGCCGCGATCGTCGGGCTGTGCGCCTTCCTGGGCCGCTGGGGGCGCGAGATCCATGTGCTGGCGCTGATGGCCGGCATCTTCGGCGCGGCGCAGCTGGCGACCAGCTGGCTGCGCGGCCAAGGGCGGACCTCGGTAGGCCTGTTCGAGGTGGTCGAGGATATCGTCCACATGCCGCAGGTGCTGAAACGCCTGGCCGTGGTGCAGTTCTTCACGTGGTTCGGGCTGTTCGCCCTGTGGATCTACGCCACCCCGGCCGTGACCGCCCGCCACTATGGCGCGGTCGACACGACCTCGGCGGCCTATAACGCCGGGGCCGACTGGGTGGGGGTGCTGTTCGCCGGCTATAATGGCGTTGCGGCCCTGGCCGCCTTCGCCCTGCCGCTGCTGGCCCGCCGGCTGGGACGCCCGATCAGCCACGCCGTGTGCCTGGCCCTGGGCGCGCTGGGCTTCGCCGGCTTCGTGTTGATCGACGATCCGATGCTGCTGTGGATCCCGATCATCGGCATTGGCCTGGCCTGGGCGTCGATCATGTCCGCGCCCTACGCCATGCTCTCCAGCGCCGTGCCGCCGGGCAAGATGGGCGTCTATATGGGCATCCACAATCTGTTCCTGGTGATCCCGCAGCTGGTGGCCGCCACCGTGCTGGGCGCGGTGGTCAGCCGCCTGCTGGGCGGCCAGGCGATCCTGGCCCTGGCCCTGGCCGGCGGCGCCTTCGCCATCGCCGCCGGGCTGGCCCTGACCATCCAGGACCACGCCGAGCGCGGCTGAGCCGAATCTGCCTGGTTTTGCGGTGCGCCCCGTCATCGAGCGTGACTATCCGCTCAGCGCAAAAATTGCGCAACCATTTTGCGTAACGCGGGTCGCAAAGCCTTGCTGGGCAAGGGTGTTGCGCGCTTTTGCGCGGCTTTTTGCGTAAATTTCCGTAACGCTGCTATTGCAACGCGCGCAAATTGGCGCAAAAACAACGCAACACGAGAGCGCGGCGGTCCCCAGTGGCTGCCCAGAATTGCGCAAAAATTGCGTAAATCTCTCGCGGGGGAAACGAAGGAGGGAACGGCGCCGCAAGGCGCCTGTCCGGTCGGCGGCCACGAACCGCGGTCCGGATCATCGACATCACAAGACCAACAAGACGCGCTCGGCCCGATCGGTGGGACCGGCGCGAGACGAACACAAACGACCCGCGATCAGGCGCGGGCGAACAAGACGTTAGGGAGCAGAGGGATGAGGAAGTTCGATTTCGGCCCAGGCCGGAAGACTGTCCTGCGGGGGACTGTTTCGCTGGTGGCGCTGGCCACCCTGGGCATGGCCGGTACGGCCTATGCGCAAGCGACCGCCAAGAGCGATCCGAACGACACCGTCGACGAGGTCGTCGTGGTGGGCGTGCGCAAGTCGCTGGAAAGCGCGCAGCTGATCAAGAAGAACGCCGACACGGTGGTCGACTCGATCACCGCGACCGACATCGGGGCGTTCCCCGACAAGTCCGTGGCCGAAGCGCTGCAGCGCGTGCCCGGCATCACCGTTTCCCGCCTGCAGTCCAGCGACGACAGCTCGCACTTCTCGGCCGAACCGGCCAGCGTGCTGATCCGCGGCCTGACCCAGGTGCGCACCGAGTTCAACGGCCGCGACAGCTTCTCGGCTGACGCCAATCGCGGCCTGAACTTCAACGACATCTCGCCGGAGCTGATGGCCGGCGTCGACAGCTACAAGAACCAGACGGCCGAGATGATCGAAGGCGGCATCGCCGGCACGGTCAATCTGCGCACCCGCCTGCCGTTCGACGCCAAGGACCAGGTGGTCTCGGTCTCGGCCAAGGCCAATTACGGCGACAAGTCCAAGAAGACGACCTACGAATATTCCGGCGTCATCTCGAAGAACTGGGACACCAGCATTGGCCGCGTCGGCCTGATGGCCGACTACGCCAACTCGCACGTCCTGACCCAGACCGAGGGCGTGGTCATGCAGCGCCTGGGCACCTTCTGCTCGGCGGGCTACCAGGACGCTTCGGGCAAACCCATCGTCAAGTCGGACGGCACGATCGCCTGTACGGCCAACCCGTACGGCGGGTCGAGCTGGGTGTTCATCCCCGACCAGGTCAACTACTCGCAGGTGGTCTACGACCGTAAGCGCCACGGCACGGCGCTGGCCTTCCAGTACGAAAACAACGAAGGCAACGTCCGCTTCACCGCCCAGTACAACGACAGCTACTACAAGAACGCCTGGCTCGAGCGCAGCGTGAACGTGGTGGGCTTTGGCCTGTGGGCCTCGCCGGCCTTCTCGCCGCAGACCACGGCCTTCCTGGCCCCGGCGGCCGGCACCCCGGCCTTCACCTTCGGCCAGGACGGCATGCTGACCTCGGGCGTCCTGACCCAGCCGATGGGCGACTGGGGCGGCAGCACGGCCGACAACATCGCCCGCGGTTCGGCCGTCGCCGGCCTGCCGTTCGTCAACTACTGCGGCGCCGGCGCGCCCGCCTGCGCCAGCCAGCGCGAAGGCCTCTACATCGAGAACCAGGCCCGGAACTTCAACCACTCCGAAGGCACCAAGGACTTCTCGACCCACCTGGACTGGGACGTCTCCGACAAGCTGAAGACCAGCTTCGACACCCAGTACATCAAGGCCACGACCGACAATTACGACATCCTGGTCGCCAACCGCACGATGGCCGACGCCAAGTACGCGGTGAACAAGGACGGCACGCCGCAGATCACCCTGCTGCCGGGCTCGAACGTCAACTACGCCACGGGTGGCCTCGCCAACCCGCACAACTACTGGATTCCGTTCATCCAGGACCACTACGAGGACAACGACGCCAAGGAACTGGCCCTGCGCGCCGACGCCGAATACAGCTTCGGGGGCGGCGGCTGGCTGAACTCGCTGAAGGTGGGCGTGCGCTACGCCGACCGTAAGCAGAACGTCCGCTACTCGACCTACAACTGGTCGCCGGTGGCCGCGCCGTGGAACTGCAACGGCCCGGGCTTCAACGTCGACAACACCGCGCCGACCCCGTACCCGGCCGCCTGCGGTCGCACCGACACCTTCAAGGGCTATGGCGCGGGCATCTGGACCACGACGGGCCTGGGCGACTTCTACAACGGCGACGTCTTCCCGAACGGCGACCTGGTGTTCCTGAGCAAGGACACGCTGGCCGACCACGACGGGCTGATCAAGGCGCTGTCGGGCAAGACCACCAACTCGCCCATGCAGTGGACCCCGCTGTGCGAGCGCACCACCAACACCGAGGGCTGCTTCATCGCACCCGAGATGCTGAAGGTGCAGGAGAAGACCAAGGCGGCCTACGCGATGCTGCGGTTTGGCGGCGACGACAAGACGATCTTCGACGGGATCACCGTCCAGGGGAACGTCGGCCTGCGCTACGTCCACACCGACGTGTCCAGCTCGGGCGGCGTCGCGTTCCCGACCAACGTCTGGTACACGACCGCGGCCGCGATCCCGTGCTCGACGCCGCTGTCGGGCAACAACGTCACCAATATCTCGTGCTGGCTGAAGCCCGACCTGCTGGCCTTCTCGAACGGCGGCGCGGCCCTGAACGACTACGGTCAGACGCACGACAACTGGCTGCCCAGCTTCAACGTCCGCTTCGGCCTGACCGACAAGCAGTTCGTCCGCTTCGCCGCCTCGCGCGCCCTGTCGCGTCCGGACTTCGGCCTGCTGCGCAACTATGTCGGCGTCCAGACCCCGGCCATCAACACCGGCCCGGACTCGCCGTACATCATCTGGAACGACCCCAACGCCCCTCACACCGCGGCCAACGTCAAGGGCTATAACTTCCAGTTCAACGCCGACTCCGGCTACGCGGCGCTGAAGCCGATCACGGCCGACCAGTTCGACGTCACCTACGAGAACTACTTCACGCCGAGCAGCTCGTTCACGGCGGCGCTGTTCTACAAGAAGCTGAACGGCTCCATCGCCTATGGCGAGTTCCTGCGCTCGTTCACCAACAACGGCTCGACCCAGAACGTCCTGGTCCGCGGCCCGCGCAATGGTGACGGCGGCGGCGAGCTGAAGGGCTTCGAGGTCGCCTACCAGACCTTCTTCGACTTCCTGCCGGGTATCTGGAGCGGCCTGGGCTTCCAGGCCAACTGGACCCACACCAAGCAGTCGGGGATCAGCAACTCCAACCTGGCCAACCAGCCCGGCTACGCGGCCGGCGGCACCGTCGCCTTCGGCGGCGGCCTGCAGGTCAACGGCCAGGTGATGGACAGCCACCGCCTCGCCGGCATCTCGGACAACGCCTACAACATCGTGGGCCTGTACGAGAAAGGCCCGATCGCGATGCGCCTGGCCTACAACTGGCGTTCGAAGTTCCTGACCAACAACCTCGACTGCTGCATCGGCATGCCGATCTACCAGAAGGCCGCCGGCTTCCTGGACGGGTCGATCCGCTGGTCGGTCAACGACAAGGTCGAGGTGTCGCTGGAAGGCTCGAACCTGCTCAACACCACCTCGGTGTTCCAGCAGCAGGTGTTCGGCGACAGCGGCCTGACGCCCAACGCCAAGGCCGTCGTCAAGGACACGGGCTGGATCCGCAACGACCGTCGCGTCCAGTTCGGCGTCCGCTTCAAGTACTAGTCGCTACCGGGTCCGCGCCGCTACGGTCCGCCGTGGCGGCGCGGGTTCCAGCTTGAGGTCCGACCATGCGGACAGAAAACAGGTTCAGGGTCGTCATCGTCGGCGGAGGCACGGCGGGATGGATGTGCGCGGCCGGCATGGCCCGTCTCCTGGACGCCCGCGACTACGCCATCACCCTGGTCGAGTCCGACGAGATCGCGACGGTGGGCGTAGGCGAGGCGACCCTGCCGCACATCAAGACCTTCAACGACATGCTGGGGATCGACGAGGTCGAGTTCCTGCGCGAGACGCAAGGCACGTTCAAGCTCGGCATCGAGTTCCGAAACTGGGGCAAGCCGGGCGACCTCTACCACCACCCGTTCGGCACGTTTGGCGAGCCTTGGGCCGGGGTAGACTTCCAGCATCACTGGACGCGCGCGAAGCTGGCCGGGCTCGATCCGGCCCCGCTGCAGGCCTATTCGTACGCCGTGGTCGCGGCCCGCGCGAACGCCTTCGAATTCCCGAACGAGGATCAGAAGTCGATCCGTTCGACCTATGCCTATGCCTATCATTTCGACGCCGGCCTCTATGCCGCCTACCTGCGCCGCTGGGCGACGGCGCGTGGGATCACACGGATCGAAGGGCTGGTCCAGGACATCGCCCAGGACGGTACGAGCGGCCACGTCACCGGCCTGGCCCTGAAGTCCGGCCAGCGGATCGAGGGCGACCTCTTCATCGACTGCACCGGCTTCCGCTCGCTGCTGCTGGGTGGGCTGATGAAGGCGCAGTGGGACGACTGGACTCAGTGGCTGCCGTGCGATCGGGCCTTGGCCGTGCCGTGCGGCCGGGCCGGCGACTTCAGCCCCTACACCCGCTCCACCGCCCAGGAGGGCGGCTGGATTTGGCGCATCCCGCTGCAGCACCGCACCGGCAACGGCTATGTGTTCTCCAGCGCCTTCATGGACGAGGAGAAGGCGCGCGACACCCTGCTGGCCCAGCTGGACGCCCCGGCGCAGATGGAGCCGAAGCTGCTGCGCTTCGCCGCTGGTCGCCGTAAGGCGGGCTGGACCGGCAATGTCGTGGCCATGGGGCTCGCGAGCGGCTTCCTGGAACCGCTGGAGTCGACCAGCATCTTCCTGATCCAGGCGGCGGTGGTCGACCTGATCAACCTGATGCCGACCAAGCGTACCGGCATGGACCCGCGCCTGTCGGCCGAGTTCAACCGACTGTTCGAGATTCAGTACGACCGGGTCCGCGACTTCCTCATCCTGCACTACCGCCTCAACCAGCGGGTCGGGCAGCCGCTGTGGGACCACGTGCGGACCATGCCGATCCCGGCCAGCCTGGAGGAGAAGCTGGCATTGTTCGAAGGCCGCGCCGGCCTGCCGGACTACAAGTACGGCCTGTTCTCGCGCGACAGCTGGCTGTCGGTGCTGGAAGGGCAGGGGATCGCGCCGCGCGCCTATGACCGTCTGGCCGAGGCGATGCCGCTGGACGTGCTGGCGTCGAAACTGGCTGACCTGAAGACGCGGATCGACACGAACGTGGCGGCGATGAGCGCGCACGCGGACTTCATCGCACGGTACGCGCCGGGCGCCGAACCCGCGCCGCTGAAGGCGGTGGGCCAATGAGCGCGGCGCCGACCAAGGTCGTCGTCGTGGGCCGTGACGCCCCGCTGTGGCTGTCCGCCGCCGTCCTGCGCGCGGCGCTGGAGCCGGCCGGCGTGGCGGTCACGGCGGTGGAGCTGCCCAGCCGCCTGACGCCCGCCAATGTCCACGCGACCCTGCCGGCGCTCGAGGCGCTGCACAATCTCCTGGGCCTCGACGAGTCGGCGCTGCTGCGCGGCGTCGGCGGGACGTTCTCGCTGGGCGGCAACTTCGTCGATCTGACCGGCCAGGCCCCGGCCTTTTTCCACGCCCACGGCGCCCATGGCGCGCCGATCGATGGGCGGGACTTCTTCCCCTACTGGTTGAAGGCGCGGGCCCTGGGGCTGAACGCCGAGTTCGCCGACTTCTCGCTGACCGCCGCCGCCGCGCGCCACGGCCGGTTCGTCATGCCGGACGAGGAGACGGAAGTCTTCGGCCGCACCGACTACGGCTACCACCTGCCGGCCCTGGCCTATGCCGGAACGCTGAAGAGCCTGGCCGTCCGTCGGGGCGTCGAGGCGCATCAAGCGCTGAGCCTCACGGTCGAGCGCACCGAGGCTGGCGACATCGCCGCCCTCGACCTCGGCGAAGGCCGTCGGATCACGGGCGACCTCTTCATCGACCTCGAAGGCGTGGTCGATAGCCCGCGCGAGGCCTGGAGCTTCCCGGCCGATCGCGTGCTGACCGCGCTGGCGCCGGCCTTCCCGTCGATCCCGGCCTATGCCGAGACCCGCGCCTGGGCGCGCGGCTGGACGGCCCTGCATCCGGCCCAGAATGGCAGTCATATCGTCCAGGTCTACGCATCCGATCTGTGTACGGATGAAGAAGCGCTGCAGGCCGCCAGCGCCGCCTCCGGCCTGCCGATCCAGAACGCCTCGGTGCGCGCCGTCGCCCCTGGTCGCAGCCTATCGACCTGGGACCGCAACGTCGTCGCGATCGGCGAGGCGGCCTGCGTGTTCGATCCGCTGCACGGCGTCGATCTACACGCGGTGCAGATGGGGCTGGTCCAGCTCCTGGCGCTGTTCCCGGTCTCCGACGACTGGACCTACGAGCAGGGCGCCTACAACCGCGCCATGGCCGAGCAGTTCGAACGGGTGCGCGACTTCCAGCAGCTGCACTACGCCCTGAATCGCTATGGCGTCTCGGACTTCTGGACCCGCGCCCGCCAGGCGCCGGTCTCCGCCGACCTCGCGCACATGATCGCCACCTTCCGCGCGCGGGGCGATATCGCGCCGTTCGAGCACGACAGCTTCCCGGCCGACAGCTGGCGGGCCGTCTTCGTCGGTCAGGGCGTCACGCCCGACAGCCATGCCCCGGCCATCGACGCGACCGCGCCCGAGCTGATGAAGCACGAGTTCCGCCGCATCCTCGGCTTCATCAAGGACCAGGTGGAGCGCCAGCCGACCCACGACCTTTATCTGGAGAGCTTCTGCGGCCGGGAGCCCGTCCATGGATAGCGGCCTGGCCATCGACCCGACCCTGAGCCTGGAAGCCCTGCCGCGCGTCGCCGCCGTCGCCGCGCCGTCGTTGGAGGCCTTCGAGCGGATCGTCGCCGCCGAGGCGCCGGTGGTGATCAAGGGTCTGGTCGAGACTTGGCCGGCCCTGGCCGCAGGTCGTTCGCCGGGGTCGATGAACGCCTACCTCAAGGCCATGGACAGCGGCCTGCCGGGCCCGGTCATGGAGGCCCCGGCCAGCACCAACGGCTGGTACGCCTACGGCCCCGACTTGCGCGAGTTCAGCTTCTCCAAGCGCAACGCCGGGATCAGCCAGACCCTGGATCGCATCGAGGCCCTGCTGGGCCAGAAGGATGCGCCGTTCGTGGCTATCCAGATGCTGCCGTTGGCCACCCACATGCCCGAGTTCGTGCGCCAGAACCCGATGCCGCTGGTGTCGCCCAAGGTCATGCCGCGCCTGTGGGTCGGCGGGCCGCTGCGGACCCAGACCCACAACGACCGCGACCACAACCTGGCCTGCGTGCTCGCCGGCCGCCGCCGCTTCGTGCTGTTCCCGCCCGAGCAGGTGTCCAACCTCTATGTCGGCCCGCTGGAGACCCCGCCGCCGCTGTCGCTGGTCGATCCGGAGGCGCCGGACCTGGCCCGGTTCCCGCGCTACCGCGACGCCCACGCCGCCGCGCGGGTGGCGTGGCTGGAGCCGGGTGACGCCCTCTTCATGCCCAAGCACTGGTGGCACCACGTCACCTCGCTCGAGCCCTATAACGCCATGGTCAACTACTGGTGGGGCGACACGGCCGTGGGCCTGGAGCGGCCGGTCGACGTCTTCCAGATCGCCCTATTGGCGCTCAAGGACCTGCCCGAGGGCGAGAAGGCCTACTGGCGCGAGATGTTCGCCGCCTATGTCTTCGGCGATCGCGGCGAGGCGACGGCGCACATCCCCGAAGCCCTGCGCAGGGCGCTCGGCACGCTCAGCCCCGCCCAGCGCGCGGCTCTGAAGCAGCAGCTGAAGATGGCTGTGCTGAGGTCGCCGACATGACCCTCGCGACCGCCGTTAAACCCCTGCTGTTGGGCCCGAACATCAGCGTCCGCCTGCGCAAGATCGGCCAGGAACAGCAGTCGCTGCTGGTCGTCGACGACGTGCTGGCCGATCCATACGCGATGGTCGATGCGGCCCGCGCCGCCGACTTCTACCGGCCGCCACACACCAACTATCCCGGCCTCAACGCCAACCTTCCGGAGGCCTACTACCGCACCGTCGTCACGGCCCTGCGCGGTCCGATCGAGGCGGCGTTTGGGGTCTCTGCTGGCGCGATGCTGAAATTCTTCGGCTTCTTCGCCCTGGCGACGACGCCGGCCTCGGCCGCGACGCCCGTGCAGACCCTTCCGCACCTGGACGGGCCGGACCCTAGCCGTTTGGCCATGGTCCACTACTTCTGCCAGGGCGATTTCGGCGGCACGGGCTTCTTCCGTCACCAGGCGACCGGCTTCGAGTCGGTCGATGCGAGCCGCACAGACGCCTACGCCGCTGCGCTCAAAGCCGAGCTGGCCCAGGAGCGTGACGCCTTCGCCGGCGCTGACACCCCAGGCTACGACCTTATCGACCAGGCCGAGCCCGTCTTCAACCGGCTGATCCTCTATCGCGGCCACGTCCTCCACGCCGGCCTGCTGGACCCGGCGGGCGGATCGGCCGATCCCGCCGCGGGCCGTCTGACGGCCAACGGCTTCATCGAGGCGGTCGACACCGGATAGCGCCCGCCTCCTCAACCTCTCGTCCTATCTTCGTCCTGGCGCGGGCAATCCGGCGCGCGCTCCGAAGACCCTTTTGTGTTCGGCCAGTCTTCCTGGCCTCAAGTCCTCCCCCTGCGCCTCCGGCTCCGATCCTGCGGAGCCGGGGCGCCCTTTTTGAAGAAAGACTGTCGATGAGCTTCCGAACCCTGGCCCTGCTGGCCGCCCTGGCCTCGCCGGCGATCGCTCAGGCCGCGGAACGCGAGTGCGCCCAGTCGCCGGGCAAGGTGATCGAGGTGTGCGTCTTCACCCAGGACGGGCAGGCCTTCTACGAGGTGAGCAAGGGCGGCAAGGTCGTGCTGGCGCCGGGGGCGATGGGCCTGACCTTCGCCGGCGAGGCGCAGGCGCGCTATTCGGGGATCACCGCCGCCAAGCGCTCGGCCAGCGACACCCGCTGGGAGCAGCCCTGGGGCGAGCAGCGGGTCATCCGCGACAACCACTCGGAACTGACTGTCACCCTGGCCGGCGATACCGCCCTGAACCGCAGCGTCGACGTCACCTTCCGCCTGTTCGATGACGGCCTGGGCTTTCGCTACGCCTACACCGCCATCCCGGCCGGCCAGGCCGTGGCCGTCACCGACGACCGCACCGAATTCAAGCCCGTCGGCGCCTATGACGCCTGGTGGTACGAGGCCTTGGGCCAGGAGCGCGACGAGTACCTCTACAAGCAGACCGACGCCCGCCGCATCACCCTGGCCGAGACGCCTTTGACGATGCGGGAAAAAGGCGGCCTGCACCTCTCCATCCACGAGGCGGCCCTGGTCGACTTCCCGTCGATGCTGCTCGCGGGCAATGGCGCGGGGACCTACAAGGCCAAGCTGATGCCGTGGCAGGACGGGACCCTGGCCAAGAAGACCGGCGCCTTCACCACGCCCTGGCGCACCGTGCTGATCGGCGACAGCGCCGGCGCCCTGTCCGACAGCCGTATCGAGCTCAATCTCAACGAGCCCAGCAAGATCGCCGACACCTCGTGGATCAAGCCGGGCAAGTATGTCGGCGTCTGGTGGGAGATGCACCTGAACCGCTCGACCTGGGGCAGCGGCCCGATCCACGGCGCCAACACCGCCAATGTCGAGCGCTATATGGACTTCGCCGCCAAGTACGGCTTCGACGGCGTGCTGGTCGAGGGCTGGAACAAGGGCTGGGACGGCGACTGGATCAGCAACGGCGAGAAGTTCAGCTTCACGCAGGCCTATCCGGACTTCGACATCAAGGCGATCACCGAGTACGGCAAGAAGAAGGGCGTCAAGCTGATCGGCCACAACGAGACGGCCGGGGCGGTGCCCAACTACGAGGCCCAGCTGGAGGACGCCATGAAGCTCTATGAGAGCGTCGGGGTCAGCCAGGTGAAGACCGGCTATGTCCGCCACAGCGGCACGATCCTGGACCAGGACGGCCAGCAGCAGTGGTTCGCCGGCCAGTACATGGTCCGCCACAACCTGCACGTCGCCGAAGTGGCGGCCCAGCATAAGATCTCGATCGACGCCCACGAGCCGGTCAAGGACACCGGCCTGCGCCGCACCTGGCCCAACATGCTGAGCCGCGAAGGCGCGCGCGGGCAGGAGTTCAACGCCTGGGGTGATCCGACCAATCCGCCCGAGCATACGGTGATCATCCCGTTCACTCGCATGCTGGCCGGGCCGATGGACTTCACGCCGGGCATCATGGACGTGATCCACGGCAAGACGACGGAGCTGACCCGCCGCGGCCAGTCGACCATCGCCGTGCAGCTGGCGCTCTATGTCGTGCTCTACAGCCCCGTGCACATGGCCGCCGACCTGCCGGAGAACTACGAGGCCCGGCCGGACGCCTTCCAGTTCATCCGCGACGTGCCCACCGACTGGGAAACGTCCAAGACCCTGCAGGGCGAGGTCGGCGACTACATCGTCGTGGCCCGCCAGCCGCGTGGCGGCAAGGACTGGTTCCTGGGCGCCCTGACCGACGAGAGCCCGCGCAAGCTGAGCCAGAAGCTGGACTTCCTGGCTCCGGGCAAGCGCTACGAGGCTCAGATCTACAAGGATGGTCCCTGGGCCGACTACCGCACCAACCCCGGCGCCCTGACGGTGGAGAAGAAGGTGGTCACGGCCAAGGACAGCCTGGACTTCGACATGGCCCCCGGCGGCGGCGCGGCCGTTCGCTTCAAAATCCTCGACTAAGGGGCGCTTGACTAAAGTTTTTACGCAACACGTGGTTCGTCGACCCTCCAAAGCAATTGTCGGCCGGCTCGGGGCTCTGTAAGCAGGCCCCTTGCTGGTCGCCCTCGGGCGTTTTGGAAGGTTGCGGATGCCGAGTCCCTTGATGGCGGCGCTGAAGGATGTGGGAGACGGCGTCCGTCTCGCGCCCCTGTGGTGGCGGCTCGGCCTGGACCAGACGGCTTCGCGCTTCCAGCGCTCGATCCTGGGTCCGTTCTGGATGGCCTGCAACCTGCTGGTCGTCGCCTTCGCCCTGGCCTTCCTGGTCAGCGCCCTGATGGGCGTGGACATGAGCAAGAGCTATCCGCAGGTCGTCGCGGGCCTGCTGGCCTGGTCGCTGGTCGGCACGACCATCGCCGAGGCCCAGGCGATCTTCCTCTACAATGCCGGCCTGATGCAGAGCCAACGCCTGCCGCTCAGCTTCTACGTCTTCCTGCACGCCCAGAAGGCGGCGACCAACTTCCTGTTCCAGGCCATCGCGTTCTGGGCGGTGATGCTGATCATCGGCCGGTTTTCCGTACCGCACTGGACGCTGATCCCGGCCGTCGCCCTGATGCTGCTGATCGTCTGCCTGCAGGGCTTCATCATCGCCGTCCCGTCGACCCGCTTCCGCGACGTGGCCTACATGATGAGCTACGTGGTCCAGCTCCTGTTCTACGTGACGCCGGTGTTCTGGATGACCGCCAATGTCAGCGCCAAGCATCGCTGGGTGGTCGAGCTGAACCCGCTGGCCCACCAGGTGGAGCTGTTGCGCGCGCCGCTGACCGGCCACGCGCCCGCCGCCCTCGACTGGTATTGGACGCTGGGTACGACCGGCGTCCTGGCTGTAATCGCGCTCGCGCTGCTGGCCTTGTTCCGCAAGCGCGTGGTCTTCTGGCTGTAGGAGACGGCGATGACACACCAGATCAAGCTGACGGACGTCGATCTCGACTATTTCGTCTACAGCCTGCGCTCGCAGTCGCTGCGCAGCGCCGTGTTCAACCTCGCGGTCGGCGGCAAGATGTACAAGGCCGCCGGCGACGTCGCCGCGGTCAAGGCGCTACACGACATCAACCTGGAGATCAACGAGGGCGACCGCATCGCGCTCGTGGGTCACAACGGTTCGGGCAAGACGACCCTGCTCAAGGTCATCGCCGGCATCTACCACCCGACGCGCGGCGAACTGCACATCGACGGCGACATCACCTCGATGATCGCCATCAACGCCGGCCTCGACATGGAGGCCACCGGCCTTCGCAACATCCACAAGCTGGGCCTCATGCGCCGGCTGTCGCGCAAGGTCATCGAGAGCCGCATCGACGCCATCGCCGAGTTCTCCGGTCTGGGCGACTTCCTGCACCTGCCCGTGCGCACCTATTCGGCCGGCATGCAGGCGCGCCTGATGTTCGCCGTCTCCACCGAGTTCGAGGCCGACATCCTGGTGCTGGACGAGTGGCTCAGCGCGGGCGACGCCGCCTTCGTGCAGAAGGCCGCCGACCGCATGCAGCGCATGGTCGAGGACGCCAAGATCGTCGTCCTGGCCACCCATGACCACGACCTGGTGCGCCGGGTCTGCAACCGGGTCTGCGAACTGCAGGCCGGCAAGATCGTCTTCCTCGGCTCGACCGAGGATTGGCTCGTCCACCGTGAGACCAACGCCGCATGACCGCCGCTCGCCTTCTCGCCCACGAGGACCTGCGCGGTCTCGCGCCCGAGGTCTGGCTGGCGCGCCTGAAGCGCTCGGTCGGCGAGCGCGCCCAGAGCGGCCTGGTCTATCCCGACTTCCCGTCGCCTGAGATCCAGCGCCAGTTCGTCGGCTCGGCCTATGAGGACGCGCTCGACGAGGCCGGCAAGTTCTATGACTTCGCCCAGGAGGCCATGGCCGACCGCGCCTACCAGCGCTGCCTGGGGCAGGGCTATCTGGACTTCGGTTGCGGCTGGGGCCGGATCGGCCGGTTCTTCCTGCGCGACTTCGACGCCAAGGACATGGTTGGGGTCGATATCGATCCGGGCATGGTCGAGTTCTGCGCCAACGCCAATCTGCCGGGCCGCTTCGAGACCATCGTCAACGGCCAGCCGCTGCCTTTCGCCGACGGATCGTTCCGGCTGATCACCGCCTATTCGGTGTTCACGCACCTGCCGCCACACCTGTTCCGCGCCTGGCTGGCCGAGCTGCTGCGCGTGCTGGCGCCCGGCGGCCAGCTGGTGTTCACGGTCGAGCCGCCGCGCTTCCTGGACATGGTCGAGGCCATCGAGCCGGACTCCGACAACGCCTGGATGGCGGCGCTGTCGATCTACAAGCACCAGCTGCCGCAGCTGCGCGCGGACCTGGCCAGCGAGGGCATCGCCTATCTGGCTTCGGGCGGCGGCGACTATCGCGAGCCGGACGTCTATGGCGAGGCGGTGGTGACGACCAAGTTCGTGGCCAGGGAGGCCGCGCCGCATGGTGGCGAGGTGGTGCGCTATATCGACGACCCGGCCCAGTTCTGGCAGGCGGCGGTGGTGATCCGCAAACGCGATCCGAACGCGCCAAAGGGCTTGCTGGGACGGCTGCTGGCCCGTCTGTCAGGCAAGGCATGAGCAGCCCGCCGCCCGGTCTCAAGCCTGGCCGCGACGTTACGGTCCAGGGTCTCGACGCCCAGGGCCGGACGATCCTGGCGGCGGCCGGCGGCGACCCGCAGATGGTCTGGACGCCTACGCGAGAGCAGCGCGCGTCCTTACGTGCGGCCAAGGCGGTGCGGATCGATCTGAAGCTGGAAGCGACCGAAGGCCAACTGGTCGGTCCGGCTCTCTATGCCGACTGGGGCGATGGCTTTTCCGAGGATTCCTACACGCGCCTGAAGGCTGGCCCAGACGGTTGGTTCGCCTCGCTGCCGGCGCGGAGCTTCCAGCTGACCGGCGTGCGTCTCGACCCGTCCGAGGGCGCGTGCCAGTTCACGGTGTCCGACTTCAAGGTCACCCGCATCGGCGATCTGGGCAAGGATCCGCGCGGCCTGCGCGGGACGGCGATCCAGGCGATCAAGCCGCTGCTGGGGCCATTGCGCGGACCGGCCGGCGCGCTGTGGCGACGCGGCCGGGCGGCGCTGCAAGGCTCGCGCGCGCCGCGTGCCGGCGGCGGTGACGCCGGGCCGGTGCAGGCGACCTTCACCCATGCGCTGCAGGTCGCCAGGAACCTGCGCAGCCCGCACTTCGCGGCGCCGATCGCCGCGCCGATCGCCCTGCCGGCCGACGCGCCGAAGGTGGTGGCCTTCTACCTGCCGCAGTTCCATCCGTTCCCGGAGAACGACCTGTGGTGGGGCAAGGGCTTCACCGAGTGGACCAACGTCACCAAGGCCCAGCCACAGTTCCTGGGGCACTACCAGCCGCGCCTGCCGGCCGATCTGGGTTTCTACGACCTGCGCCAGCGTGAGGTGATCGCCCAGCAGATCGACCTGGCCAAGGGCGCGGGCGTTTCGGCCTTCTGCTTCCACTACTACTGGTTCGCCGGAAAGCGCCTGCTGGAGCGGCCGATCGAGCTGGTGCTCGCCGACCCGACCCTGGACTTCCCGTTCGCCCTTTGCTGGGCCAACGAGAACTGGACCCGGCGCTGGGACGGCGACGAGAGCGACGTGCTCATGGGCCAGGACCACTCGCCCGAGGACGACCGCGCCGTGTTCGAGGACATGGCCCGCTACATCCGCGATCCGCGCTACCTGAAGGTCGGCGGCAAGCCGGTGCTGGTGCTGTACCGCCCGGAGATCCTGCCAGACAGCAAGGCCACCACCGACCGCTGGCGTGAGCAAGCGCGAGCCATGGGCCTCGGCGAGCTGCATCTGCTATGCACCACGGCGTTCGGCTTCCAGGACTATGCCAGCCACGGCTTCGACGGCATCATCGATTTCCCGCCGCACGCCATCGTCGAGGGCGAGATCACCCGGCAGGTGACGCCGCTGCACGGCCAGTTCACCGGCAAGGTCTATGACTATCCGGTCGTTGTGCAGTCCAAGCTCGATGAGCTGGAACAGGTCGATGCGGCCTATGTGCCGGGCGTCATGCCGGGCTGGGACAACCAGGCCCGCAAGCCCTGGGCCGGCCACGCCTTCCACAACGCCGACCCGGAAAGCTACCTGACCTGGCTGTCGGGCGCGCTGAAGCACGCGCGGGCCAAGCATCCGGCTGGCGCGGCCATGGTCTTCGTCAACGCCTGGAACGAATGGGGCGAGGGCGCTTATCTGGAGCCCGACCGCTGGTTCGGTCACGGCTATCTGCACGCCACCCGCACCGCGCTCTCCGCCTACACGCCGCGCCTGACCGACGCCCATCCGCTGGTCGCGCAGGCCCAGGCCGGCTTCGTGAAGCGCGCCGAGGCGGTGACCCTGCTGCACCTCTTCTATCCGGAACTGATCGACTGGTTCGCCGAGCGCCTAGCCGCCACGGCCGACGTTCTGGACCTGATGATCACCGTGCCGGAGACCTGGGACGAGGCCAACCTGGCCCGCGTTCGCAAGGCTTTCCCGGCCGCCCACCTGGCCATCGCCCAGAACCGCGGCCGCGACATCCGGCCGTTCGTCGAGACCCTTCGCCGGGCCAAGGCCCTGGGCTATTCGGTGTTCTGCAAGCTGCACTCCAAGCGCTCGCCGCACCGGGCCAAGGGCGACCAGTGGCGGGCCGAGTTGGTCGACGGCCTGCTCGGCGGCGAGGCCGCCGCCCTGGCCCTGCGCGCCTTCGCCCAAGACCCGCAGCTGGGCCTGCTGGCCTCGTCCGAAGCGCGGATGCGGATCGGCGATCCCGACGTGATGGACAACAACCGCGTGGCCGTCGAGCGCCTGACCGCCCGCATGGGTCTGAAGCCTCGGCCCGAGACGCCGTTCGCGGCCGGTTCGATGTTCTGGGGGCGGACGGAGGCCTTCGCGCCGCTCAGCGACCTCACCGACGCCGAGATCGGTTTCGAGCCGGAACTGGGCCGCGTCGACGGCACGACGGCCCATGCGATCGAGCGCCTGACCGCCGCCATCGTCGCCCGCGCCGGCTATCGCGCGAGCTTCGAACTATGAGCCGCCTGGTCCGCCTCGCGCGCCGAGTGCGGCGCAAGCTGAAGGGCTTGATCCCGGATGCGCCGCCCCCGCCGGGCGTGCCGCTGACGGTGATCGAGGAGGCTGCGGCGCTGACCCGCGTCGCCAATCCGATGACGGGTCCGGCCGGCGTGATCGGCCCCGTGATCGAACAGTCCGTGCTCGACGATCCCGACGCCCGCGCGCGTCTCGAAGGCAAGAGCGGCGGCGTCGACATCCCGACCTGGGCCGACGGCGTTGGCGGCGTGCTGCACGCGGCCGTCGATCTGATCCGCGTCGGTGACGTCTGGCACGCGCCGGCCTTCGGCGCCGTGTTCGATCAAACCGGGCGGGTGTTCAAATCCTCGGTCCACGAGGCCCTCTACCTGACCCCGACCCTGGCGGCCTTGCCGCACACCCGCCGCGAGGGCGAGGCGATGCTGTTCGTGCCGCCGGCCGACGCGCCGATGCTGCCGCGCGCCACGGTGTTCATGGCCTGGGGAGGCTTGCACAACTACGGCCACTTCCTGATCGACTGCCTGCCGGCCCTGCTGGCGGCGGATCAGGCCGGGGCGCTGGCCAGCCATCCGCCCGTCGCGCCGCCGCTGTTGCCCTGGCAGGCCGAGCTGTTGGCCTTGCTGGGCGTGACGCCGACCGTCATCGACGCGCCGGCCGCGCGCCTGGGCGAGGCGGTGTTCGCCACGCCGATGGATCACTTCCTGCACGCCTCCGGCCCGCCGCTGGACGCCGTGCGCGACCGTATCTTGGCCGCCTCGGCGATCACGGACGATCCCGCAGCGCCCAAGCGCATCTACATCTCACGCCTTGGCTCGCTGAAGCGCGTGCTGACCAACGAGGCCGAGCTGGAGGCCGCTCTCGAGATGCGCGGCTTCACGATCGTGCGGCCCGAGACCCTGTCGGTGCGCGACCAGATCGCGCTGTTCCATCGCGCCGAGACCATCGTCGCCCCGGCCGGCGCCGCCCTGGCCAATGTGCTGTTCTGCAAGCCCGGCGCGACGCTGATCGAAATCCAGCCCAGCAACTTCACGGGCGTCTGGGTGCGCAACATCGCGCTGCTGGCCGATGTCGACTGGCGCGGCTTCTTCGCCCCGTCGCCGCTCAGCGAGACCGAGATCGTGATGGAAGGCGAGCTTCGTCCGGCCTCGGAGTTCCGCTGGCGGCTGGACCTCCCCGCGTTCCTGACCTTCCTCGACGGCGCGCTCTAGGCCCATGGCCGCCTTCGTCGACCTCTCGGGCGCCGACCGGGTCTCGATGGACGAGGCGCTGAGCGGGGTCCATCGGGCCGCGCGCGTCAAGCTGATGGGCTCCAGCGGCCCGATCCCGCCGCGCCCCATGCTGTGGCCCTGCGCCGGCGACCTGCTGAACGCCATGCATGATCTGGACGGCCTGGTCGCGCCCGAGATCGACCTGCTGGTCGCCCACCGCGTCGTGGCCGGCGGCACCGGCGCGCACCTGAAGCTGGACGGCCAGCTGGTCTATGCCGAGGGGCCGTACCCCTTCTACATCCGCCATTGGTACGAGCACGACATCACGCCGGAGACCTGGGACTTCCAGGCGAGGCCCCGTATTCGTCTCGACCGGGCCTTCGTGATCAGCCACTTCAACTATGTCTGGGGTCACTGGCTGACCGAGATGTATCCGAAGCTCTTCCTGATCCGGGCCTTGAACGCCGCCGGGATCACCGCGCCGCTAGTGCTGCCGTCGACCGCGCCGGGCTATGTCACGCGGATCGTGCGGATGATGCTGCCGGGCCAGGAGATCATCACCTACGATCATCGCGACGAGGCGGTCGAGATCGGGACGGCCCTGCTGCCGCACATGCTGCACAAGGACTATCAGTTCCACGACTTCCTGCGCTGGGAGCTGGAGCGCGAGGCGCTGGCTTGGCCGGGCGCGGGCGAGATGGACAAGGTCTTCGTCAGCCGGGGCGGGGTGCGCACGGCCCAGTCGTTCCGCGAGATGGAGAACGAGGCCGAGATCGAGGCGATCGCGCAGGAACTGGGCCTGACCCTGCTGCGGCCCGAGACCATCCCGTGGGAGCAGCAAGCCAGGATCTTCTCGCGGGCGCGGGTCGTGGCCGGCGAGTTCGGTTCGGGCCTGCACAATGCGCTGCTGTCGCCGGAGGGCTGTCAGGTGGTGTCGCTGAACTGGCTGGTCGAGGTGCAGTCGCGGATCGGCAACTTCCGCCGCCACGATGTCGGCTACATCCTGCCCACCGACGGTCGCGCCCGGCTGCACGCCATCGAGGCCCAGGTCCAGCCGTTCTCGATCGACCCCGATGAATTCCGTCGCAAATTGAGCGTAGCCGTCGAGCGCGCCGACATGAGGCGACCGATGTCCGGTTGGGACGCCGCGCCGGAGCTGATGCTGTGAAAGCCCTGATCCTCGCCGCCTTGCTGGCTACCGGCTCCGCGTCCGCCGCCGAGCGGGTGTCGCTGCTCAAGGCCTGCGAGACGCCCAAGGACATCGTGTTCCAGGGCGGCGGCTACGGCGGGATTTCGGGGATCGACTACGACCCGCGCAGCAAGCTCTGGGCCTTCATCAGCGACGACAAGTCCGAGCATGGGCCGTCGCACTTCTTCCTGGGCAAGCTGGATGTCCGGCCGGGCAAGCCCTGCGGACCGGAACTGACCAGGATGGTCCCGCTGCGCCGCGAGGACGGCCAGACCTTCCCCGACCGCAAGGCCGGGACCGAGGCGGCGGACGGCGAGGCGATCCGCTTTGATCCTCACGGCGCCGACCTCGTATGGTCGACCGAGGGCGATTTCGACCACGGCTATCCGCCAGCCATCCGGCGGATGAAGGCCGACGGGACACCGGTCGCGCGCCACGTCGCGCCCGACGCCCTGACCTTCCACGACGGCGGCAAGACCGGCGCGCGCAAGAACGCCACCACCGAGGGGATCAGCTGGTCCGCTGACGGACGATCCCTGTGGGTGTCGATGGAATGGCCGCTGGTCCAGGACGGCCCGATCCCGTCAGTGGCCGAGGGCGGGCTGACGCGGCTGAGCCGCCTGGACCGCTCCGGCAAGCTGGTCGCCCAGTACGCCTATCGCATCGACCCGGTGCAGGTCGCCTCGCCGGTGGGTGTCGGCGACAACGGGATCAGCGAGATCCTGACCCTGGACGACCATCGCCTGCTGATCCTGGAACGCTCGGGGATCAAGGAGGCCGACGGCCACTACAGCTATCACATCCGGCTCTACCTGGCCGACGTGGCCAAGGCCGGGGACGTCTCGAAGGTCGACAGCCTGCTGGCGACGCCGGTGCGGCCGGTGGAGAAGCGCCTGCTGCTGAACTTCGACAGCCTGGGCGTCCGGATCGACAATCTGGAAGCCATGGCCTGGGGGCCCCGCCAAGCCGACGGGGCCCGTACGCTGGTCCTGGCGTCGGACGACAACTACGACGCCAAGCAGATCAATCAGGTGCTGGTGTTGCGGTTCACAGCCCCCTGATTGTCATCCCGGACAGCCTCTGCGAGGCTTCCGGGATGACAAGGAGGAGGTGGCTTAGGCCGCTTGTTCTTGCTTCGGGAAATCCGTCGACTCCGCCACCGCGCGCCAATCCTTCAGCAGCGCCAGGTGGGCGGCCGCCACGGCTTCGGTCGCCGCCGCCGTGTCGCTGCCCAGGGGCAGGCGGACGGGCGGGTTCGGCGCATCGACGAACTCGATCAGCACCTGGGCCAGGCGGCGCGGGTCACCGGGCTGGTTGTGGCTGACCGCAGCCGCCACGGCCCGCGTGGCCCCGGCCGTCTCGTGGTAGTCGGCGATGCTGGCCGGGCTGACGCTCAGCGAGGTCGCGTCCAGGAAGTCGGTGCGGAAATAGCCCGGCTCGACGGCGGTGGCGAAGACGCCCAGCGGGGCCAGTTCGGCGGCCAGCGCTTCGGTCAGGCCCTCGACGGCGAACTTGGTCGAGCAGTAGATCCCGAAGCCGGCGCCAGAGCGCAGGCCGCCGACCGACGACAGGTTCAGGATGCGGCCCGAACGCTGGCGGCGCATGTGCGGCAGCACCGCGCGGGTCACGGCCAGCAGGCCGAAGACGTTGGTGCGGTACAGCGCCTCGATCTCGGCGCCGGTGGCTTCTTCGACCGCGCCCAGCAGGCCGTAGCCGGCGTTGTTGACCAGGATATCGATGCGGCCGAAGCGCTCGACGGCGGCCTTGGCGGCGGCGTGGGCTTGGGCTTCGTCGGTGACGTCCAGGGTCACGGCCAGCAGGTTCGCGTGCTCGCCCAGGCGGTCGGTGACGGCCTTGGGATTGCGGGCGGCGGCCACGACGGCGTCGCCGGCGGCCAGGGCCTTTTCCGCGATCAGGGCGCCGAAGCCGCGCGAGGCGCCGGTGATGAACCAAGTGCGCATTGTTCGTTTCCTTAACCAGAGGCCGGGCGGAGCGCCTCGGCGATGGACGAACATCTAGACCCGCGCCTTAGATGAGATAATCTTCTCAGTTCTCGCCGACATAGTGAGCTGCGTTCATCAATGCGTCCCGTCGCCCCCGCCGACCTGGCCAGCTTCCTCGCCATCGCCCGTCACAAGAGCTTCCGTCGGGCCGCCGACGAGCTGGGTTGCACGCCGTCGGCGCTGAGCCACGCCCTGCGCGGCATCGAGGAGCGGCTGGACCTGCGGCTGGTCAACCGCACCACCCGGAGCGTCGCCCTGACCGAGGCCGGCGAGCGCCTGTACGAGCGGGTGTCGCCGGCTTTCCGCGACATCGACGACGCCCTGGACGATCTCAACAACTTCCGAGGCCGGCCGATGGGCGCGCTGCGCATCAACGCCGCGCGGGGGGCGGTCGAGATGATCCTGCTGCCGGCGGTCACGCGCTTCATGGCCCAGCAGCCGGGCGTGACCGTCGAGATCATCGCCGACTCGGCCCTGGTCGACATGGTGGCCGAAGGCTGCGACGCCGGCATTCGCTTTGGCGAGACCATCGCCCAGGACATGGTCGCCGTGCCGATCGGCGGACGCCAGCGCACGGCCATCGTCGCCTCGTCGGCGTTCTGGGACGCGCACCCCAAGCCGACACGGCCGGAACAACTGCGCGAGTTGCCCTGCATCCGCTTCCGCTTCGCCAGTGGGCGGTTCTATGCGTGGGAGTTCGAACGCGGCGGGGTCGAGCTGAACATCGAGGTCGAGGGGCCGCTGACGATCAACGACCAGCAGCTGACCATCCAGGCGGCGCTGGACGGGCTAGGCGTGACCTTCGCCTTCGAGGACCAGGTCGCCGACCTGATCGCCCAGGGCCGGCTGGTGCGGGTGCTGGAGGACTGGTGCCCCTATTACGGCGGCTTCTATCTCTACTATCCCAGCCGGCGCAGGGCGCCGGCCCCGCTGCGGGCCTTCATCGACTTCCTGAAGGACGGCGGCCAAAAGGACGATGTCTAGTCGTTTCGGAACTTGTCCACGGCCTGGCGCAGAGCGCCGACATTGATCGGTTTGGCCAGGACCTCGATGCTCTCGAAGCCCTTGCGCGGCAGGTCGCCATAGCCGGTGGCGAACACGAAGGGCACGCCCTGTTCGCGCAGCTGCTCGGCGACCGGGAAGACCATCTCGCCGCCGATATTGACGTCCAGCACCGCGCCGTCGGGCGTCGGTTCGCCGCTGTCCAGGAAGGCCAGGGCGTCGCCCACCGCGCCGAACGAGCCGGCGATCTCGCAGCCCAGGTCGTCGAGCATGTCCTCGACCATCATGGCCACCAGCGCCTCGTCCTCGACGATCATCACCTTGGCGGATTTCATGCGGCCAGACTCATCCGTTCCGAAAGCGGGGCGCGGAGGGTGTAGACGAAACCCGCCGGCGGGAAGTCCAGGGTGGCGGCGCCGCCCAGGTCGCGGGCCAGGCCGCGCTTGATCAATTGCGAGCCGAAGCCGCGGTGCTCGGGCTGGCTGTTGACCGGAGGCCCGCCGATCTCACGCCAGGTCAGGGTCAGCATCTGCGGGGAGGCGGCTTCGTTCACCGTCCAGCGGATGACGACCTTGCCCTCGGGCGTGGACAGGGCGCCGTGCTTGGCCGCGTTCACCGCCAGCTCGTGCAGGGTCATGTGGACCGAGACCGAGGTCTCGGCGCTGAAGGTGATGGCCGGGCCGATGATGTCGAAGCGGTCGACCAGGTCTGCGCTGAACGGGGCCAGGGCCTTGTCGAGGATATCGTGCAACTGGGCGCGGCCCCAGGCGCGGCGGGTCAGCAGCTCGTGGGCCTGGGACAGGGCGAGAATGCGGTCCTCGAACACCTCGGCGAAGACTTCAGGCGAAGGCGAGGCGCGCAGGGTCTGGCGCGAGATCGACTGGACGATGGCCAGGGTATTCTTCACCCGGTGATCCAGCTCCTGCAGCAGGAAGGTCCCGTGGTGGCGGGCGTCGACCAGACTGTCGTGCAGGCGACCGCTTTCCAGGGCCGAGGCCGTGGCGCGGGCGATGACCTGCAGCTTCTTGACGATCTCGGGCGAGGGGGTCTGCTCCTGCGCCCAATAGGCGCCGATGGCGGCGACCGGGTCCTCCATCCGCACCGGCGTCATCACCAGGCTTTTGACGAAGGTCGGCCGGTAGGCGTCGTGCGGGATGCGGTCGTCCAGATAGATGTCGGGGATCACCACCGTCTGGCGGTTCAGCATCGCCCAGCCGGAGATGCAGGCAGTGAGCGGGAAGCGCTTGCCCTTCCACAGCGGGCCGATCGCGTCCTCGTCGAAGTACCAGCACTGCTCGTTGTCGCGCAGGACGAAGGCCACGCCATCGGCGCCGGAGATCCGCCGCGCCGCCTTGCGGACGACATCGGCTACCTCGGCGATCGTGCGCGTCGCCGACAGCGCCTCGATCGTTTCGATGAGCGTCAGCAGGCCCGAGTCGGACCCTGAAACCTCGTCTCGGAGTGCTAAATCCAGCATGTCTCCAGCGTTGCACGTTGGTTGTGGTTGAAACCCTAACACGCAGGCGGAGCCGGGCAAGCTGAGCCGCCGGTATAAGGTTCGGTGACCCCTGTATCGACCCCTATTGGCGCGGGGCATGTCATCCGTCGGATAGCCGACAAAGTGTGCGCAAGCACATTAAGAACGTTGATAGGTCAAGGCTCTAGCGTGAGCGCCCGCGTTTGGCGGCGCGCGAAATCGCGAAGAAATAGGCACGGCGCGGCGCGTTTTCCCGCGCGTGTCGCGCGTCAAACGGTCGCGGATGACCACGACCGTGACGGGTGGCGATGAGTGTCGGATACCGGGCGTTCAGCGCCCCGTCTGGAGCTCCACGACCACTAGGCGGGCGCCCAGCACATGTCCTGGTAGACCGCATCAGCCGCCGTCATCTCGAAACCCAGGCGCGCATAGAGGTTCGCCGCCGGGTTGTCGCGGGCGACCTGCAAGGTCATCGGCAGGCTGGCCGCGCGGGCCTCGTCCTGGAGCTGGCCGATCAGCCGCGCGCCCAGGCCCCGTCCGCGCCAGGCCGACGCCAGGGCGATATCGACCAGGTGCAGGCGCGCGTCACCCAGATCGCTGACCAGGCGACCGACGCCGACGCCGTCCGCCTCGACGATCTCGCGGCGGGCGTTCGGATACTGGGCGCGGTGGCTCGTGCTCTGGGCGTGGAACTGCTGGCGCATCATCGCGTCCAGCATGGGTTCAGGCAGGCCCAGCGCCGCGAATGGGGCTGCGCGATGGGAGGCGAACAGCGCCAGCAGGAAGGCCTGGTCCGTGGGCTCTTCCGAGCGACGAGCAAACTTGGCGGCTTTGCCTTCGAGGCTGTTGGGCGTCATAGTTGCAGTCTCAAGGTCCAAACCTTTAACGAGCGCCCTTTCGATGACAGACGTTCTCGCCGCCCTCACCGCCGACCGGTTTTCGCCCCATGTCGGCGCGCTGTTCCAGATGGGGGACACCGAGCTGTCCCTGACCTTGGTGGCGGTGGAGGTCCAGGAAACGTCAGAGGGCCAGCGCGCGCCGTTCAACCTGATCTTCCGGGGCCCCAAGTCCCCTTGGGCGCCGGAAAACCTCTGGCCGGTCAAAGGGCCGGACGGCGCGGTGCACGAGATTTATATCTCGCCGATCCACACCCCCAGCCCCGACTGCCAGGACTATCAGGCCGTCTTCAATTGAGATCGTCCGCGCTCTTCCGCCTTGAAGAAGAGCGCGGGTCCGGATGCGGTCAGTTGCGCGACGGGAAGATGCCGTTGAGCGCGATGCAGACGCTCAGGGTCAGGAAGGGCTGCCGGTTCTCGTGCGGTTGCGAGCCCCCTTGTGTCGCCAGCGCCAGGGGCGCCATGGGCGTCAGCGACGTGTTGGTCGCCTTGTAGGGCAGGAAGGGCGGCGGCGTGCCCTTGGTCATCTTGCTCACGGCGTTGCCGAGGATCGTGCTGCTGGTCGGCGTCGAAACATTGTCCCCGGCGGCCGCGCTGGTGTTGGCGTTCAAGAAGTGGGTGTGTTGCGGCATCTCGGAGATGTTCAGCGTGTGCGAGTTCTCGCCGAGAACCTCGCCCAGGGTCAGGGTCTGTCCCCCGCCCGCGCCCTGATGGAGGGGCGTGCGAGTGCGCATGTCCGGAAGGGCGAAGGTCGTGACGCCGTTACCACCATACGTCGTGCCCAGCAGTGAAAACAAGGCTTGGTTCTGCTGGATGGACAGTATCTGTCCATTGCAGAGCGCCCAGTTCTTGGGCGGGAAGTTGAAGCTCATGATGCGAAGTTCGCCCATGTAGTAGTCGGCCATGGCGAGGCGCTCCGAAAGTTTGAGGGACGCTTAGTTGCGGGCCGGGAAGGCGCCGCGCAGCGCGATGCAGTAGCTGACCGTCAGCGAAGGCATCATGTTGTTGTGAGGGAGGCTTCCGCCGGTGGCGGCGAGGGACTGGGGCAGCATCTGCAGGTTGGGGGCGGCGGCGGCGTACAGCAAACCCTGGGTGTTCTGCTGGAAGTTGCCCGTAAAGGCCTTGGCCAACTGGTTGTTGGTCGGCGTCGTCGCCGCGCCGTTGTTGCCGGTTACGGAAAGGGCGTGTGAGTGGGTGGGCATTTCGGTTTGCAGCAGGGTCACGGTGGGCGAGCCGCCGACTTGGCCCAGGTCGTAGATGCTGAGCCCGGGGCCCGGTTGGTTACGACCCACGTGCAGCGCCGCCGAGCCCTGAAGATTCGGCAGAGCGAAGTTCGACGTGCCGTTGCCGCCATAGGTGGTTCCCAGCAGCGAGAAGAGCGCAGTGTTCTGCTGGATCGGGATGAGTTGGCCGTTGCAAAGCGCCCAGTTGGCAGGCGCGAAGTTGAAGGCGAAGAGGCGAATCTCCGCGAGATACTGATCGGACATGAAGGGGTTCCTCGATCTGGCGCGGTCAGTTCTGCGACGGATAGATGCCGTAGAGCGAGATGATGAAGTTCACGCCCAGGTACGGCTGCATGTTCTCGTGCGGCTGAGAGCCTCCGGCCTGCGTCGTGGCGTTGGCGGAGGTGAGGATCTGCGTTCCACCGTAGGGCCCATATTCGGGAATGGTGGTCCCGGCCTGCGCCGCCGCGAGCACCGTGCCGGTGGTGGGCGCGCCAGTGTCGCCCTCGACCGTGGTGGCCAGCAGGGTGTGGCTGTGCTGCGGAATCTGGGCGACCGACAAGGTGACGGTTTCGACGCCGGCCGCCTGGCCCATCACATAGGTCGTGCCGCCGGATGTGCCCTGGTGGGTCACGACGCGCCCGCGCAGGTCCGGCAGGCCGAAGGTGGTGACGCCGTCGCCGCCGTAGGTCGTGCCGATCAGGTTGTACAGTGTGTCGTTGTCAGCGATCGATATGAGTTGGCCGTCGCAGAAGGCCCAATTCATGGGCGCGAAATTACCGCCAAACATGCGGATTTCGCCAACATACGGCTGGGTCAAGACTTACCTCCCCCACTTCTTAGTGAACTGTTCTGTGGTCGGTCTTGCCGGCAGGATACGGTCTGCGCGGCCCAAGTACAGAAAAATTGACACGTTCGATGAACATTGTTCACCGTTGAAGGTGGCGGCGCCGTGATCCCTTAGGGTTGTGTCAGGTCGCCGCTGCTTCGGGAGGGACCGTCTCACCCCGAAGCACACGCGTCAATCGATCTCTGTCGAGCGCTCCCTCCCAACGTGCAACGACCAGGGTCGCCACGCCATTGCCGACCAGATTGGTCAGGGCCCGGCATTCGCTCATGAAACGGTCGACGCCGACCAGCACGGCCAGGGCCGCGATCGGGATGTCGGGCACGACCGCCAGGGTCGCGGCCAGGGTGATGAAGCCCGCGCCGGTGACGCCGCTGGCGCCCTTCGACGTCAGCATGGCCACGCCCAGCAGGGCCAGCTCCTGGGTGAGCGTGATGTGGGTGTTGGTCGCCTGGGCCAGGAACAGGGTGGCCAGGGTCATGTAGATGTTGGTGCCGTCGAGGTTGAAGCTGTAGCCGGTGGGGATGACCAGCCCGACCACCGAGCGGCGGGCGCCGGCGTTCTCCAGCTTCATCATCATCTGCGGGAGCACGCTCTCCGAGGAGCTGGTGCCCAGCACGATCAGCAGCTCCTCGCGGATGTAGGCCAGGAACCGCAGGATCGAGAAGCCGCACGCCCAGGCGATCGTCCCCAGCACCACCAGCACGAACAGGATCGAGGTCAGGTAGAAGGTCGCCACCAGAGCGCCCAGCTGCATCAGCGCGCCAATGCCGTACTTGCCGATCGTGAAGCCCATGGCCCCGAACGCGCCGATCGGCGCCAGGCGCACCACGACGCCGATGATGCCGAAGAACAGCTTGGAGGCGTCCTCCAGCACGTTGGCGACCTTGTCGCCGAAATCGCCCAGCCGCGTGCAGGCGAACCCCGTCAGGATGGCGATCAGCAGCACCTGCAGCAGGTTGCCTTCGGAGAAGGCGCCGAAGAAGGTCTCCGGGATCAGGTGCAGAAGATAGGCGACCAGGCCCTCGCCGTGCTTGGCCTTCTCCAGGTAGCCGGCGGCGATGGTCGGATCCAGGGTCTTGGGATCGATGTTGAAGCCGGCGCCGGGCTTCAACGTGCGCCCGACCAGCAGGCCCAGGATCAGGGCGAAGGTCGAGACGACCTCGAAATAGAGCAGGGCCTTCACCCCCACCCGGCCGAACGCCTTGATGTCGCCCATCCGGGCGATGCCGCCGGCCACGGTGCAGAAGATCACCGGCGCGATGACCAGCTTGATCAGCTTGATGAACCCGTCACCGAGGGGTTTCACCGCCACCCCGATCTTCGGCCAAAGCGCCCCGACCAGTATGCCCAGCGCGATGGCGATCAGGACCTGGACATAGATCGATTTCAGATGCCGCACGCGTAGATCCCCCAAACCCCGACTGCAGCGGGGTTCGCACGCCCGCCATCTTGCGCTATTGACCCTGCGCCTCGCACGCGAAGGCCCAGTAGCTCAGCAGGATAGAGCAGCGCTTTCCTAAAGCGAAGGTCGGGGGTTCGAGTCCCTCCTGGGCCGCCAGGCTGTTATTGTCGTTGCAACTTAACGCCGCCCCAATTGCAACTTAACGCTGACGATAGTGGGAGGCAGTTGCATTTATGGCTTGAGGTCGGCCATCCGTGGAGTGCTGCCGTAGAGCCGGCCCCTTGATGAGCGGCAGCAGCGAAATGGCTTAGGCGTAAGCGCCGCTCTGCATCTGAGTGAGGATGCGGGAAATCACGATGCGACCATGCCAGGTGTCCAGGTACTCGATGGGGCGCTCACCACCCAAAGCCGGCAGGGGCGATGTCACCCATCCGGCAAACCAGCCGGACGCGTTGAACCCGTCGGGCGCTCCGATCTCCTGCACCATCGTTTCAATCTGACCGATGAGCCCCGCTACTCCTAAAGCACATTCGCTTTCCCTAGCGACAGACGTGCGTCGAGTGCCGCTTTTTTGTTGATGGCCGCTTGGGAGAGCTTCAGCACCGAGAGCTCTCGACCACACCCACGCATAAAATCGGCAAGAGCCATTTTGACCCAACGAGCGGACAAGCCGTTCTTGATGATCGCAACATGTTCGATCGGTGCGGCCTTGAATACATCTGAACACGTCCAGTCTTGGAACGCTTGAGGGGCGCGACTGGCGATTGATGAGGCGGTCACGCGCGACTCCTTCATGCCTATGCGGCGGCCTCTAGCCGCCAGCCCGAACGGTTCGCCAGACAGACTATCATCTACGCGGCTTCGTGCCGCGATGCTTGTGCAGCTCTGCGCCATCAGCGGACATTTGAACCGCTCCAGAAACTCGCCTTTGAGCAAACGGCCGGATGCTGTGTCTGAAGGTGACCTCGGGTGCCGGAAGTTGCGCTCAGGCATCCGCTTGCGCTGATTTCTTCCTCGTCAGCACCCGTGGACTCGTAACTGATGGAGAAGGTATCGATGATCGAACCTTGGAGAGGCGAGCGCTGGGGCGATCCGGCCAATGCACTGGGCGGCTTTCGCCTGATGATCCTTGGCGAATCTCACCATAGCGACAGACTGGATCACGCGATCGGGTCAAAGCCGAGAGACATGACCACCGGGGTCGTCGAAGCTTACATCGCGGATAATCTCCACCCGCGCTCCAAAGCCTTCTTTACTAAGCTAGCTGGGCTAATAGCTGAACGTCCATCTTGTACACTATCGTCGGATGAACGCGCAGATATTTGGCACTCTGTTGCTTTCTACAACTACATTCCTTGCATCGCGGCTGAGTCGCCCCGCAACTGGCCTTACCGGCCAGAATGGGCTCAGGACGCGGAACTCTCGTTCGAGCATTGGCGGCGCATCTTGGAAGTGGAGGCCATCCTCGTTTGCGGTAAACGACTTTGGGAATGGAGCGGTCATTGGGGACAGCATCCCTGTGAAAAGACTGTTCGGATCTATCCAGTCCACGGGCCGTACACGGCGGTCGCGCATTGGATTAATCATCCCTCAAGCGGCGGCTGGTCTCCGTCGAAATGGGCCTCTGTATTCACGGCGCTTCGTCACTCGGCCGCAGAAGCGCGCCTGAAGCACGAACACCCAACATATGCCGTCGACGGATAATCTAGCTGCTGGAAGCAGTCCGCCGCAGTGCCTGCGACCGCGACGTCGATCAGCTCATCGCTAGAATCACTGACGACTAGGCGCTGGCCACGCGCGCCATGAAATCGTCGACGTACTGCTTGGCCATCACCGAATAGGGCGCTTTGGGATCGGTCATGCCCAGCATCTCCTCCAGAATGCGATCCTGAAGCGCGGTCAATCGCTCAACGATCTCCCGGTCCAGGCCGTTGGGCAGGGGCGCCGTGGCCTCGATCTTATCGATGATCCTGCCAAGCTCGACACTCGCCCCCTCCAGAAACTCCAGCTGTCGGAGGATCCGCGTCCGGTCCTGCACTAGGCGAAGGCGGTTGAGGCCGTAGACCTGTATCGAAACCGCACCCCGCACGCTGGCGCCCGTCGATCGCACCTGCGCCAGATCGCCTTCGGCAATCTCTTCTGCAACGTCGCCAGCGCGGCGCGCTTTGGGCAGAACCAGTCCGATCAGGTTGTCCGGATCGATGTAGTATTCTAGGTGCTCGCCGGGATCATCCCGTGTGGGATCCAGAAGGACGGCCCGCTCGGCGGCGAAGTCGGCGCTTGGCGCCATGGCGCGCACGCCGGCGATCGGAAACGCGTCCTTCTTGCCCGACAGCCGGACATGGTCGCTGGTGAACCGATCGTCGCGCAGCTGCAAAAGGCTGGAGAGGCCTCGCGGCGTGATCTGATAGCGACGCCGATTGCAGTCGATGCAGCTGGGCAAAAGGTTGGCCCAGTCCATGGCTACCCACCAGTAGCCAGGATGGGCCTCCCCTTCGACCGCGCCCTTGGGCCGGTAGTGCTCGACGTCCACTGGGGCGCCCACAGCGTAGAAGGTTTCGCAGTACGCGCATTTGCCGTGGAACAGCGCCTCTAGCCGCAGCTTCACCTCATCGGCCTTGTAGACGGAAAATTCGAAGCTCTGGCCAGCGAGCGCCGGATTATCGAAGTGGTCCTGGGCGCGCTGCAACTCGGTCTCGCCGTTCCTGTTCATCGCGCCGAGCGCGACCGGCGCCGGGTCATCCCCTCTATCTACCTTACGCATCGCGCGATCCGGTCTTGCCTTCCAACGCATCGAGGATGCGCCGCCGCGTCCCCGCCTCCAATTGACTCAAAGCCTCGGGATCGCGAGCTCGTTTTTGCTGCAAGTGATCGGCGACGGCGTCCTGCACCAATCGCTGAACCGTGGTCGAGCCAACCGGGAGCGCATCATTCACCTGGTCCTGGAAGCTTCTCAGCACCCTACCTTCGTCGGCCGTCAAGGGTACGTCGTCGCGCTTCTTGACCAGGATGTCGGCGATCTGGGCAAAATCCCTTTCAAGCTCGGGCGCGTCGGTGGTGAAGAGGTCGAAGAGGTCGGAGGTCAGGAGTTGCTCGACGCTGAGCCTCGTCACGTCTGGCAGGTCCTCCCGGCGCTCGACACGCACCGGCAGCTGATCACCGACCGCGGACGGCAAGGTCACGCGATGTAGCACGGCCACTTCGCCGTCGTGCATGCCCCGCAAGCACAAGGGATCGTGACTGGTCGCGATGAATGTGGCGGCCGGCAAGGCCGTGCGCAGACCGCGCATGATTTGCATTTTCCAGCGCGGATGCAGATGGGCCTCGACCTCGTCGATCAGGATGACGGCCCGAGAGGCCACCACGTCCCGATTGCCGGACTTTTGCCGGCGGAGCATCAATCCTTCGAGAATATCGCAGACCATCGCCAGCACGGAGCGAAACCCTGACGAAGCCGTCATCAGAGGCGTGCGGGTCTCAACGAACGCTTCTTCATCCGCCTCGCCCGGTTCTGGCGCCCGCGCTGTCCGAAACACGATCACGCAACGCCCCGTGTTTCGATCGCCCTCACGGTCGATGCGATGAAAGCCGCCCGCGATTGATAGCACGGACCGCAAGGCGCGAATGACCATGTCGAAGTCGTCGTCGTCCTTGATACTGAGGAGCCATTTTTCGGGATTCGAAAGCAGGGTGTAGGAGTCGAAGAGCGAGCTGATAGCGACCTGGGGCGTATGCTTCACCCGCGCATAGCCGTACTGGCGAAAGGCGCCGTAGGCGAAGACCGCGACCTCGTTGAACGAGCGGCGGGGCCAAAGACCTTCTTGCCCAATCTCCACGACCCGTGTCCGCTCTCCGAACCGCAAGGTGATAGACACCTCGCGCGACGCTCCCTGCGTAGCGCCCATCATGACCGGATTGAGCATCAACTCGTCCGGCGAAAAGCGCAGTTCGTCATAAATCTCCGGGCTCGAAAGCCCCAAGGTAATGGCCTCCAGCACTGAACTCTTCCCGGCCGAGTTCTCGCCCAAAATCAACAGGGCCGCCGCGCTCGGGCGTTCGCCTGGCGCGGGCGCAGGTGGTGCAGGAACCTGGAGCTCGATGTGCTCCAATCCTTTGAAGTTACGGATTTCCACAGCCGTCAGCCCGCTCTGACCCTGCTCTTCCTTTTTTGGAGCCACCGGCAGTCGATCGCGCAGCCGCGCGAAGGCCTCCGCCACGCGACGTTGTCCATCGCCGCGCTCAAGGATGCCCGTTACGAATGACCCGATCCGCTCCTGGCTGAGAGAGGGTTGCGCTCCCAAATGCTGGGCCAGATCGAGCGCCATTTCCCGCAGCACCAAATACCAGACGCCGCCGAACTCCAGGGCCGGAAAGTCGAATATCGAGACCGCCTCGCCAGGCATCTCACTCGCCTCAAAACTCGTTGGCGTGTCGGGCGCATATCCGATCAGGATGTCCACATACTGCTGGAACCGCCTCTCCCGGCGATCACACAGCTCGGATCGATTAAGGTTGAACGTCTTGAGGGTCTCCAGATCGTCTTCGCGAAGCGCGAAGATCTGTCCCGGCATCATCACGCGAAAACGCCGCGGATATTGGACGCGAACGCAAGGATCGATCAGCAGCGACCGCTCCTCGGGCGGGTAATCGCCCCACAGGCCCTCGCTTCGCTCCGCGTACTGGTTCAACCTGGCGCGGGTCGGCAAGACGGCGCGCTCGCCCCGCACCGGAAAGTAGTTGGGTTGCGCTGGGCGACACCCGTCGCAGATGGCGACGATGTTCTCCCAAGCATTGGCAAGCCACGCATAGCAAAGATGCGCGTCCCTGGTCGTTAGGGCGGGCAACGCATCCGACGACGGCCGGAACCGGTAAGGCATGGTCTCGCCGACCGTTTCGCAAAACGCGCACTTGCCGCGGAACAACTGCTGCAGGCTTTTCGCCACCGACGGGTGCTCAAGCGGCAAGTCAAAATCGGGCGCGCGGCTTTGAGACCGCGACCTTGCGTCCGCGAAGAAATCCCGCATGCGCAGCCGCGCTGATCGGGCCTGCTTGCTCTTCAGGAACACCGGTGGTGACACCAGCGATCGATCGAAAAACTGCATAGCTCCCCCCTTTGGGGCAAACCTTGGCCGCTTCGCAAATATCGTCAATAAGTTGTGGCGATAGACCCCGTTCGCTCGTAGCGACCTGCCGCCCCGCCGGCCGCGATTTCGCGATGGTGCGTTAAACGCAGCACATGGCGTCGGATCGTATCTGTCGAGGCTGCGCCAGAAGCTGCTGTTGGGTTGCCTCCAGAAAGGCGACTTTCGGCTCCGATAGCGAGGGCGGCTTACGACCCGTCTCGGACCTTCGCGGCGATGGCTGGGCTCGAAGGAGCACCGGTCCTGGGCGCTGGGCGACGTTTGGAACCTCAAGAGCCGCCTGACCGCAGTCGCCTAAAAAGAAGGCCCGGCGCGAGGGCCGGGCCAGTCATTAGGGAGGAAACGCCCAGGAAGGGCAGAGGCGACAACGCCTCACGAATCCACCTCTCAAGTGAGCCGGCGGCCAGATCAAGGCGTATGGGCGGCGATCACGCGGCCATCCCTAGATGTGCACGCACGCGCCAAATCGTCCCTAGGGCGCCGCTTGCACGGGCAGTGGCCCGCAAGCGGCACCCTAGGGGATCTGCCCCTCGATGTGGGGCGCGATCGCCTCGGCCCAGCTATCGACCAGCGGCTCGCACGCCAAGCGCCAGATCAGCCAACAGGCGTAGATGGCGTCGCCCCCATAGCACTGCCCCGAGGTGAGCTTGCCGTGGCCGATCACATGGCGAAGCGCTGGCCCACGCCGATCCAGGAACAGGGTGTCGATCTCCAGGACGTAGGGCTCGCCGAAGACCTGCAGGAGCGCCGGGCGCATCGTCTCGAAGATCGCCGACATGGACCGGTCTTCCTGGGTCATGTCGGACTGGATGATCGTGGTGGGATGGCCAGCCTGGGTCAGGACATGGCGAACCGCGCCCTCCATCTGCGGCAACAGTAGGTGTACGGCGCTGAGATAGTCGCCCTGGAAGAAGGCGGCGAACCCTCTGGCGAAGATTTCGGCCTGCTCGCGAGGAATGAATGGGCTCTGCAGGCAGACGGCAACGAAGTGGCGGTCCTGCAACCCAAGCCGCTCGACGATCGACCGGCGGGCCGGCTCGATCATCGCCGTGGCGACCAGGCTGCGCCGCGCGCTGATGCTGGTGTTGAGCTTGGTCATGTACCAGTCCTCATCCGGGTCATCGTTGAGCGGGATCGGAGCGGCCTCGGCGACGACCTTGCCATCCCGGTCCAGACGCACCTCGCCAAAGAGGTTGGACAGCGGGAACTTCCGCGCCGTCTCCAGGGCCGAGACCTTCTCCTCGGCGTAGTTGACCAGGCCCGACATGAAGCCGAACTGCAAAAGCGCGTCGGGGAGGGTCAGCCCCTCGAACATCGCCACCGTCCCCGTCACCAGGTCGGTGATATCGGTCGAGTGCTGGATGGGGGTGAAGTCATGGGTGGCGTCGATCTGGGCCGCGCGCAACTCCGCCTCCAGGGCCAGGCGCCGATCGCGTGTGTCGGGAATGGCGCGTAGTTCGGCGATCGCCGTGCGCAGCGAGTGGGTCCGCAGAAGCGCCATCGCCCCTTCGGGCGCCTCGCTGAGAGTCAGATCGACCGACTTCAGCCGGCAGCGGCGCTCGGCGTCCTTGTCACCAGCCTCGCGCCAGGCGTCGGCGGCGTGCTCGTAGGCGCTCTTGCGCGGCAGGTGATAGCCTTGCGGCGACACCGCATCTCCCACCGCTTCGCTATCGACGGCCAATTGCGAAGGGACCACCAGCCCGTAGGCCCGCACGAGATCGGCCAGCTGATTGAAGATGGCGTAGACCCGAGCGTCGCGAGCAGCCTCGTAGCGGCCGATCACCGTCGCGGCCAGATCGGCGGGGACCGTCTTGTCCTTGCTGGTCGCGCGGTGGATCTGCAAGGCGCGGTGCAGCAGCGTGATCTGCTCGAAGCTGACGGTCTGGTCGCGTTCGAGCCAAGCGCTGTAGGTCTCGTCGGCCAGGCCAGCGACGGCGAGGCGATAGGCTTCGATCGCCACCTGCGCCGAAGCCTTGGCCGCTCGGCGATTGTACCAGGCCAGATCGGCCAGACGCGCGCGAAGGCCAGGGTTCTGGGTGAGCGGCGCCAGGACCTCGAACACCGCCGATTGCGGCCCCTCGAAGTCGGCAGCGATGGCCGATCGGGCGTACGGGCCGACATAGCAGATGGGCTTGAACGGCTCGCCGGGCTGCTCGGGCGTCAGCATGATGTCGCAGACCGACGCCAGGAGCCTGAAGGCCCGGGCGGTGGCGACATCGCCCCGCGCCTCTACGTCCTTCTTGGCGCTGTGATAGCGATTGGAGAGGTCGTGGGTGTCGACGACGGCGCCGATTCTGATCGGCGCCTCCCAGTCGGCGGCCTCAAAGTCTTCCACGGTGACGATGGCGCCGCCGGCGCGCGCGTTTCCGACCTGGGCCTCGCCCTGGCCGGCATCGTCGTTCTTGGGCTCGACTCCCTCGTCCATCGCATCCCCCTTGTCTCAAGCCCCGGGGCGGTTGCGCAATATGACCAAGCTTGGCCTCTAGGGCGACGCGGCGGGGACGCCCCGTTCGAGGCGCATCCAAAAGAATGGCCCGTCGCGGACGGGGATCAAGCCGGGCTCGCGCGTCCAGGAGCGCACGAACGCGCTGCTCATGACCGGAGATCATACTTGTCCAACGCCCCCACGCCCCATCCCGTCGATCTGCATGTCGGCGCGCGCGTGCGCTTTGCCCGCAGGCTTCTGCTACATCGACGCTAGGATCAGCTCTGCGGCTTGACCGTGGATCATCGTGGCCATGGTTGTTTTGGCCTGCTTGGTGTGGGTTCAGCGGGCGGCTGCATCGCGCCATGAGCTGCCGTTGGTGCGGCTCCAGATTCTGGACCTTCATCTATGCGCAATCGGCCACTGCGCGGCGAGGGCGTCCTGAACCGCTCGGGCTGGCAAGGCGGCGGTTAGCCGGTCCAGCGCGATCCGGTCGCCGTGTAGACCGCACTGGTGCGATGAACGACCAAGTCGCTCCGCGACAACTGCGCGAAGCGCAGGAAGTTGCCGCGCATGATCGCCTCAGCACTGCCATGGCCGAAAGCGGCGGCGACGGCCTCGCGTACGAGTCGCCCGTACTGGTCGGTGTGCTCCTTCTGGGCAAGCATTAGCCAGTCTGTGCCTAAACTAGGTGCTGCTTGATCATCGGATATTCCTTGGCCAGCGCCGTGAACTTTTCGACCGCCACCAGAGCGGCTTCGGTCTCCAGCGCTTCGCCGAACAGGCTCATGTCGATAGAATGGCCTTTTTCCTCGGTGCGTTGGACATAGCGCGCCAGCCAGGCTTCCCTGGTCATGCGACCGGCGAGCAGACGTTCGTGACGCGGGCGGACGCGAGCCATGGTTTCACCGGCCTCACCGTGACCCTAGTCAGCCGACTTGTGACGCTTTGGCGCGGGGTCGCTAGTCGGCAAGGCCCAGGCGCAGCAACTCGTTGAGGGACGTACGGACTCGGCCGGAGAAGCGGACCCCGTCTTGCTGCGCTATTGCTTCAGCGATTGCCAAGCCGGTAACGAGACGCAAAACGCCCTCGAGTTCCGGGCCCTCCCTGCCCAAGTAGCGCTTTGAAAAAGGGTGGTGCATGGAGAGCCGCACCTGCAGTTGACAGCGGCCATCGGCGTTGCTGGATGGAGCGGCGACCTCGATCCAGTCCGTTGAGGACTCGCCATAGTCTAGCGCGAGATCAACCTCCCAAGCGGCGTCAGAAAGATCGAGGGTGATCTTGCGCCAGGTCGTGTTGCCTGCGACCTGCAACGGACGGCTCTGGATTCGAAGGGGTGCGCCAGGTCGAGGCGCCAGCCCCGCTTGTCTTGATTGTTGTGCTTTCTCGCCAACCTCTTCGGCCGTTGCAGTCGCGACGCGACCGTCGATCGAGGGCGCGATTTCTGTCGCGCGCCAGTTCTGGGCCTGATCCAGAAGGGGCATATCGGGGCTTGATAGAACGGCCCTCAGTTTCTCTGCGAACTCTTCCTCCGCTTCGTCCCAGCGCAAGCCATCCTTAGTGTGACTGACCTGAAAGTCGACGAGGTCAAATTCGCCAAACAGCCTCTGATAGGTGAAGGAGTTTGAGGCGCCGAACACTTCACGCGGACGATAGCCTTCGTCAGCGCTGCCCTCAATGACACGGTCTCGGCGCAGCAAAGCTAACCCGGCGCGCGTTGTGGAGCCGCGGGCGCGGATCGCCACCCAACCCTCCGCACGGCGGCCGCCATCCAGTGCGATGGAGACACTTTTGCGCCACTCGCGCACAGGCCCGTTGGGATCGCGCCAGTAAGGCGCTGCGAGGATCTGCGGCGTCTCGTAAATGACCGGCTCCCCGTTGAATGTGAGACGCAACTCACCGCGCTCGATGAAGCGACGATAAAGGCTCCCGAGGTGGTCCTGAATCTTGCTGAGGGTTCGTCGCTGAGGCACCTTACGCACGTCGTGCAGAACGATCTCTGTGTAGTGATCATCTACCTGCGCGACGCTTGTCCGCACCTCGAGATCCTCACTTCCCGCGCTCACGATCTCGGCAATATCGAAAGATACCTCGCGCGAGACGCGCTCGCCTAGCGCAGAGCTTCGGATCGTCCAGCGCGGCGCGAGCCACGCCGAAGCGCTTTTCATCCCCATGCCGAACTCTGAGAGGCCCGCCGCATCTGCCGGTGCCTCGGCGGGGCGAAACGCCCGAACGTAAGCGTCGGTCCGGATGCCGGCCGCGTTATCGCGGATGCGAATCTCTCCCAGCGCGGGATCGACATCGATATCGACAGAAAGCACGAAGCTGTCGCCCTCGACTTTGCGAAGCGCGGCCCGCTCGGTGACATAACTCTGGACAGCATTGTCCACGAACTCGCCGAGTGCGTGCCAATGTGTGTAGTTAAGGTGCGGCAGGACAGAGAGCAGGCTTACGCCGGGTCGAATGTTGACGCGCTCGATGGAGCTAAGCGGCCTAACCATTTGAAACGAGTGCAAGATGTGGCGCGGCCCCAATCAGACGTTCGGCAATGCGCTCCACAACGCGGGCGTTGACTGCATTGCCAAGAGCCCGTGTCGTGCCATTGAAAGTCGGCGGCAGAGACTGAAGTTCGCCAAGATCCTGCAGGCGAGCGCACTCGCTGGCCGTCATGTAGCGACGCTCCCAGCCGATTATCGGCACCTGTGAGGTGCTGGAGGCGATGAGCGCCGGCGCGCTACGCGGCGACTTCGCCCGAATGCCCGACCCTCGCAGCTGGATCACTGTGTCCCACACGCTCGTGATCCCCTCGTCAAAGTTCCATTCGAACTTCTGGTAACTGTGCTCAAACTCCTGGAGCTTTGGGAGCCACCGATCGATCCATGCGCGGTTTTCGCGATAGAGTTGTCGATTGAGATCGATGAAGCCCTTTTTCCAGCCGGGGAACATCTTACGGCCGCGTGCGTAGGGTGGAAGGGCTGCGTCGAGTTTCGCGCCTTGGAGGCCTGTAAGCGGCTGTCCAAATGCGCCTTGAAATTGACCGATCGCCGTGGTCGTCGCCGGCGGAGAAACGGTGAAAGGATAGGTCGCCCCAAATTCGGCGGTCCAGATGGGAAACCAAGGCTTCTTGGCTCCCTTTGGATAGAGCCTCACGAACTCATCCCAAATCTCGATGGCGCGTTCGACCTTGGGCGAGATCTTGCTGCCAGCCTGCGGCGCATCCAGCACCGTGCGGATGTGAGTGGTCTCGGCGATCGGCTCTGGCCATGTAAAATGATCAAGGCCAGCGCGGGCGCCGACAATGAAAAGCCGCTCGCGGACTTGTGGCACACCAAACTGGTGGGGCGATAGCACTCGCTTCTGCGCGGCGTATCCGGCGTGGCGTAGTTCTTGATCAAGCCATCGCCAAGTCCGTCCACCGTCGTGCTGCTCAAAGTTTGGCACGTTCTCGAGGATGAAATAGCTTGGCCGGCGCAGCTTTATCCAGTTGAGCACGACGCTGGCCAGGTCGCCGTTGCGCTCGCAACTGAGGCCGGCCTGTGCCCCGGCTTTCGAGAACGGCTGACACGGGAAGCCAGCGCATAGCACATCAAAAGCGGGCGCCTTAAGCGGGTCGATGTCACGGATATCGCCGAGCGGCGCTATCCCGAAGTTCTGAGTGTAGATCTCACGAAGGCTGGGCTCCAACTCGGAGGCCAGGACGCACTCGTGGCGCAGCCTCTCCAGAGCGACGTGAAACCCACCAAGGCCAGCGAAAAGGTCAATGAAGCGCAGCTTTATCTCCCTGGTCTAGGCGGCCGGCATCGAGACGCGAATCGTACCACATCGCGCGCAAAATTAGCCAGCCGATCGAGCTTAGCCATTGGTGCGTCGCTGAAGTGGGCTGTGCAGGCGGCTTACGCAAGGCTGGAGACGGCTGCACTCTTCCGCGCCGATACGATGAAGGGTGACGAAGCAATATTGTATGCTCTAAGCTGCGCTGCAGGGGTAGCGCGCGCCCACAAGTTGCGCTCGGGGTGGCACGTTGGAAGACATCGATCTTGACCAAATTCGGTCGCATCTGGAGCAGTTGTCCGAGACTGGGGAAATCCCCGACCTTGCTGGACGCGTCCCGAAGCCTTCGTTCCTCGACGCGAGCGAAATTTCCTTTGAGGACAACACTTGGCTCGCGCACCTTGTGGACCTGCAACTCTGGCTCAGCCTGGATGCGACACTGAGCGCCGACGCCACGCCGCAGCAAGTCACCAACTCTCTTTTCGACCAACTCTGGCCGGGCGCCGGCGGAGCAGCCTTCTCGATCGATGTAAGGGGGGTAGTTCTGCTTACCGAACTCGGCGCGCAACGCCTTGAGGAGCGGCTGTCTCGCGCGGTTGCTCTGCGCGCCGCTTTTGAGGCGGCAATTGAAGATGGAAGGACGCGGCGCGACGCAACGGCGGAGTGGCGGGAGGCCTGGGACGAGCCCGTTTTTAGTCAGCCGCTCAATATCGACGCCACGGTCGGGACCTGGCGGATTATCGAGTTCGCCGATCGGGCCGTTGATGGTGAACTCGACCTCAATCCACCCTATCAGCGAGACTTCGTGTGGTCGAATTCGGGCTCGCAGACCCTTATCGACTCAATTCTGCGCGGCATCCCGCTGCCTTCGATCATTTTGGCCAAGGCCGCAGCTGATCAGCGCTACCAGATTGTCGACGGCAAGCAGCGCCTAACCGCAATCTTGCGATTCATGGGCAAGCATCCCGAGGGGCTAGCCTTCGCCGCCACTGCGAAGAGCCCGGAGTTGCTCGACACAAACATGGGTGCCTTCGTGCGTAAGAACGCCCTCACAGCGAATGACCTGCGCAAGCATTACCTGCCGTTCAAAACCCGCAAGTACGAAAAAGATGATCCTTTGTTGGCCCTGTCGGGGAAGTACTACAGCGACATCAAAGACAAGAAGGTGCGGATTGCTGGCGCGGATATCGCGATCAAGCAAATCTTCGAACGCACCACGGCTTATCTGATCCCTGTACTCGAGTATCGAAACACGCCGGTGCGAGACATCCATCGGGTGTTCCAGATCTACAATCAGCAAGGAATGAAATTGAATGCGGAGGAGATCCGCAATGCAGTCTACAACCATCTCCACATCACTCGGTTGATGTTATTCATCGGCGGAGATCGTCCTGATATGGCGCTTGTGCCGTTCATGGCCGATCTTGTCGGTCGCTTTGATGATATGCGCGAGATCATCGAAGGCCGCGGTTTCGGAATGGTGCGGTTCAAGCGCGCGAAGGTCTTGCTCTGGGTAACCGCTACCCTCTTGTACCCGTCAAAGGGCGAGAATGGCGTTTACCGTACGCCGTCGACGGCGACGCACATCGACGCCTTCCTGGACCACATCGACGACAGCAACGCGCCGCTCAAGCGCTCTACGGACACGCTGAGGCAACTGGCGGAGGATCTCGCGGAGGCTGTAGAACTGCACCAAGAAGTCGACGAGGCTTGGCACCCGGGATTCCGCAGCAAGGGTAAGGCGACGAAATGGGAGGAGTTGCCCATGGTCGCCAGCCTCTGTGCATGCTTTGTCCTAGTGGTCATGAACAAGGCAGATGACTTGCGAGGCGCAGTGGCGCAGATTCGCGAGCTTACGCGAAAGAGGCCGGGGCCCGAGAGCACGCAAAATCGCACGCAATGGGCCCATATCTCCGATGTGACCGTAAGCATACTGCGCGCGTTGGGGATCGATCTTGAGGTCGCCGAAGGGGCGCTGCTCGGGCGCTATCAGGCATCGGCGATCAAGGGATTGATCGAACTCCAGAAGCTCCAAGACTTCAACCCTCAAGACTGACATGGGTGATTCTGCGATCACCGTCGTGCCCGTCCCGCCGGACTCGGCCGCCGAAGTGCTGATGCCGAAGGCCGGCTGGTGGGGGCGCTATCGTCACGCGGTTTCTTCGAGGTTGTCCGACATTGGACTGCAAGTGCTTGAGGATGACGCGCGCTATATCGCGGCGCACGCCCTCCCGCGGACAGCAGGAGGGATTGACCGAGAAGCCTGGCCTGAAGGGCGTGTGCGTACGGGGATGGCGGTAGGGTCGGTGCAGTCCGGCAAGACAGCGAGCATGCTTGGGGTCGCTGCCCTTTGCCTAGACGAGGGGGTCGATATCCTTATCCTTCTCGCCGGAACGCGAGTTGGGCTCTGGCTGCAAACATATGAGCGACTTCTTGAACAGCTCGATGGCACGACCCCCGAGACGGCATGGCTTCGATCCGCCGAGCGCCTCATCCTGCCGCAGCCGGAGGACGTGCTAAATGCGGCTCGCTCTCAGCCGACGCAGTACCTTAACAAGCCCAAGGCCCGCACCGCGCTTGCGAAAGAACTCCCGATTCTGTGCGTCGTGCCCAAGGAGGACGCGCACCTTCTACATCTCGCGAGACTTCTGAAGGACGTTGCCAGTCCAGATGTCTTGGAAGCGCGCCAGCGGCCTCTGACGATGTTGGTGCTCGACGACGAGGCGGATGACGCCTCTGTGCTCGATAGCGCTCAATCAGAGAAGGTGACGCCGCGATTCATCTCCGCTCTCTGGAGCGGCGACCCTGACGAGCGCGCTACGCGTCACCCCAACTTGCTCGCGACCTATGTGGCCTACACCGCCACCCCCCAGGCCAACTACCTACAAGAGACTCACAACCCGCTCGCACCTCGAGACCTTCACGCGGCTCTGAGAGTACCTGGAGCCATCGGGGCGCGGTTGCCGCGCGAACTGACCTACGAGGAGCCGCGAGGGGTGCGATCCTACTACTGCGGCGGCGATGTTTTCTATGAGCGGTTCGCTTCCAGCCCAGGCCGCCTGTGCCTCACGACGGAGTTTCCTGCACCATCGTCGACCGAGACGGCCGAAGCGTTTAGGGTTCGTCAGGAGCGCACGCGCTGGAACATGATCGGCGATGCTTTGCGGGCCTATCTGGTAGCGGGCGCCGTGCGGCTCGTCCAGGATCGACGCTCCTTCGCGGGGCTTTCAGGTGTGTCATTTGAAAGCCTCGACGCTTTGAGGGCCGCGCTGCCCCCGACCCACACGATGCTATTTCACCCCTCGGCGCGGAAGAATGACCACTTCCGTGGCGCTGAGGATGTCGTGCGATGGTCGCTTAGCCTGCCCGGGCAAGAGGCCGAGGCGACGGTCCCTGAGGATCAGTTCGGGGATGCAATTCTAGCGCTATCCGCAGGCGGGCTGCGTCAACGGCTCGACGCGGAAGAAGGTGCCTGGCGCGTGTGGCTGGAGCACTTCGAACTCAGCCGCGAAGCATTGAGCCTCGAGCCGCTTGGCACCTACAAGCCAATCTCCAGCGACCTTTGGGAAGCGGTGCGCGCAAGCCTTATTGACGACGTCTTTCCAAACGTCGCTCTACGGGTATTGAACAGCGATCCCCAGGCCGATGATCGGCCCCAGTTCGAGCCGGTACGGGACGAGAGCGGCGTGCTGATGCCCCCGCCAGACATCTTCACAATCTTTGTCGCGGGAAACGTCCTTTCGCGCGGACTAACCTTGGAGGGCCTGTGCACTAGCCTCTTCTTGCGCGGTGCATCGGAGCCAGCAGCCGACACCCAAATGCAGATGCAGCGCTGGTTCGGCTATCGCGGCCCACATCTGCCGTTCTGTCGTGTCATGATGTTCACCGATCAATTGGAGTTGTTCCGGCGCTACAACGTCAATGACGCGGCCTTGAAGTGGCAGATCATGCGGGGGATGGACCGGCCGGACCACAGCGCGACGCGGTCGATGCTTGTGCTGCAAGGCGCGCAGTTCGTCGCGACCAGCAAGGTCGACAGTCGCCGGGTTCCCCTGAACCCTGGGCCGAGGCCATCCGTGAAGCTCATGCAACGAGCGAAGAGTCCCGACGTCGACGGCAACACAGGCGTTCTGCGCGCCCTGCTGCAGACGGGCGAGTGGGTCGACCTGCGGGGTCCAACCAACACTAAGCGCGGGATCATCCGGCAGACCCCAGCGAGTCTGCTCGAACTGGCGGGGTGGCTGGAGCGGTTTCGTTATGACGCTCACGATCCCGACCCGGCTAGCGAACTCAGTCGGCGATGGTTGCACATTGCTGAGGCTGTTAGCTCTAACGAGCCGTTGTTCCGGCCGCCGGGCCATCATCCGACCGGCTACGCGGCTGACCCGCAATCCTGTCCTTATTCAATCGCGGCCTACCTCAGGCTCTGGCATGCGCTCAGGTTGGGTCACCTAGCGCCGGGCTTCTATCCGACGGACAGGCCTCGCACGCCTTGGAGCTTTAGCGACAATGCCGTCGAGCCGACATTCTACCTGGCCGTGCGGTTTGGCGAGAATGCTCCCAAGGACCCGTGGTTCGCTACGCACGGGGTGAAGGCAATGACCCGTCAGATGACTTCGGGTGATCGGTTGTCGACACTTTGGGGCACACGGGGCTATGGCGAGGGCTACTACGGCGACGAGTTCGTCGATTACTACCACCATGGCAGCCAACCCGTCCCCAACCTCCAGGGCGAGGCCTCTTGGCGGCCGCGCGGCCATCCCGGCATGGCCCTATTCCATCTGATCAGCGATGATCGCGGTGGTGATGACATGCTCACGGTCGGCCTGAGTCTGCCCCATGGCGGTCCGGACCACATCGCCGCGTTGCGAGCTTAGATGCCGAGAGAACCCGACACCTTCGAGACTTTACGAGCCGCACTCGATGCGCTCGAGGTGCCGGCTGGCGAGGCGCGTCGGCTGCACTGGGTAGTCCAGGGCCTCCTTGGCGCAGCTAAGACCGCGTCAGGCGATTTCGAAATCTTCCTCCTTGGGGAGCCTCTAACGGCGCGCTCAGCAGTCGTACGACGTTGCCTTGAGCACGGTGCCTGGCGGCCGACTTCCGGCGGTAGAGCCTTCCACGCTACGCGAGTGGTTCTCCCGGCTGATCCCCACTTCGCTGCCATTGCTGCGCTGATCGCGACTGAGTTGATGCGCGCCGGCCTAGGCTCTGGTGTGGCAATGCAAGAGGTATTCACCGAGGTCGAGCCAATCATCGAGCTCGCCATACAGCGCGGCTCGCTCACGGATGAGGTGCTGCTGGGTCTCTTCAGCGAGCTTCTCGTGCTTCGCACGATCTTGCGCGCCAGAGATCGCTCGCTCGAAGACAAGGCTGTCCTGGTCAGCACCTGGCGCGGCTGGCAGCAGGGCCGCGACTTCGTGATGGAGCGACAGGCCGTTGAGGTCAAAGCGACCCGCGGCCTCACGTCGAGCCATGCTTTCAGCGGCCTGCACCAACTTGAGGAGCAGACGCTACCGGACGGCGATATGGAGGCGCTGCACCTACTGAGCATCGGCCTGCAAGAAGTCTCCGAAGGTGGGGCGTCCCTCCCGGATCTTGTGGACGATTTGCTGTTCGAACTTGGTGAGCCCTTAGAACTCGAGGGAGATCCGAGCCCTTTGCAGTCGCAACTGCTTGGCTGGATCTCACAGTATGGCGCCGGCGGTCGAGGATACAGACACCTCTCCATGCGAGGATGGCCGCAGTACCAGGCGCAGTTCGCGCTCTCGTTCTCGCCGCGCCTTTATCGGATCTCTGATCAAGCGGTGCGGCTCCTTCCGCGAGCAATAGTCGAGGAAACATTCGTCCGCGCCGATAGCCTAACATTTGAGGCGACTTTCCCGGCGCGCGTATCGGCCTTCAATCCTGCTGAACAATGGCAGGCTGAACTTGTTCGCATGGTCGACGCGCTTCTTTGAGGGCCGAACACATATCATCTCGTGCGATATGCAGCTGTGGCGTGCAAGGTATTCGGCTCAGCTTTCCAGCCTCCGGCCACCATCACGATCCGCAACAGTTCTAAGCAGACCCTGCCAAGGTCGGCGATGAGTCAGGTCTTCGCCTTTCTGGTGCTAATCGCTCGGCGGGATTTCCGCTGATTTAATGCTTCGTAGCGGGACGCTGCAGAAAGAGCGCGAGCGGCGAAGTTTCCAAGCTCGCGCGTCTACCAAGGAGCGGAAGGGCAGCCTTCTAGCGGGCAAGCGTATCTTACGGTCGCGTCGAGATGTGTTATGTGAAACACTAGACGGGTTCCGTATTCGATATTCAAGGTGCTGCAGGAATTTAGATCAGGTGCCGCATATAATTAGAATATGCCCGATCGGGCATAAATATAAGATCGCGACAGAATCATCGCACATTGCTTTGCGCACTTGATTGGACTCATTTTTTCGATCTGAATAGCGATTAGCCATTTCGGATATTCAGCTTGCGGGCCCTTGGCGCGCAGGGCGGCGAAGCTTTGCCTGGTTGGCAGGCCTCGCCGCCACAGATCGAAAGAAATGAAAATGAGGCTCAGCTAAATCACACCGCCATCTGGCGGAGAAGCTGGTCCCGAGAAGATTGCCGTCTTCTCGGGACCGGTTCCGGAGCGAATCCGAAACTCGTTTGTAAGCGAGCGGAACTCCCCCCCACACACACACAAGCCGATCGAGTCAATGGCCCCTGCCGGGCCGATCGACGAGACACGCCTGTGCTCCGCCTTTCCGAAAACAAGGAGAGACACATGAACAAGCAAACAAATGACTGGGTGCCGGCTAGGGCACCGCTCGCCTTTGAACGACGCTCTAAAGTGCTCACGCTGGTCGATGCGATCCTCGCGCCACTCAAGAAGCGAAAGCACGGCTACCAGGGCGCCGTCACGCCAAGCTCGGCGACGATCGTCATGACACCGGACGGCAGCCCCATCCGTAGCGTGATCACTGGCCGCCGCGTCATCGTCACGGGCTTCTACAGCAGCCGCAAAGCCGGCCGAGCCTTGCCGTTCGAGAGTATGAACGAAGCGGCGATGCTCAAGCACTGCGAGGTTGATACGCGGGTGGTGGACTACCGGTCCCAGCCCTTCCGCTTCGAATTCGTGCTCGACGGCGCCCGACGCACCTACATCGCCGATTGCGTGAGGCTCCTCGATGACGAGACCATCGAAGTTGTCGAGGTCAAAGGCGCGCGCAATAGCCTCGGTGACGCCGACTACCTTCAGAAGCTCGACCGGGTGCGAGACATCTGCAATGAGCTTGGCTGGCGCTTCACGGTCATGACTCAAGAGCGGCTGTTCGAACCAACTGCCACCTACGCGAACATCGACCTGATCCAGTCACGGCGGCTCGTCGCGGTCGATCTTCCGCGAGCCTACGAAGTGCTTGATCTCCTCGATCAGGAAGGAGGTGGCAGCTCGCTGGGCGCGATATCCCGGCTGTTGAGCCCTGGCCCGCTCGGGAGCGCCATGGCGCAAGCGATGATGGTCCGGCGTTGGATCAACATCGACATCGCTGCCCCGCTCACCGACCTAAGCAAGGTCACGCTCGTCCCGACGCCTCGGCCCATCCGCCTAGGAGGGTTGTCATGAACCCCTCCATTCTCTTCAAGGCGGGCGATTGCTGGTCGTACTGCGGCCAGCGCATCAGGTTTGAATGCGAGATGGGGAACGGTCGCCTCTTCTTCCGCGACGAACGAACGCTCAGTGCATTCCAGGTCGAAGATGAGGAAGGCAACCCGTGTGCTCCTGATCTTGAGTGGGCTCTGCGGGCCTTTGCCGCCGGCGACCTCAAGGGGGAGCGGGATCCGAACGGTCCGCCCGAGCGTCGCCAAGCCGCCCTGCAGGAGATCGACCCTGAAACAGCCCGCCAGCCCGATCCGGAAGCGGAGATGCGCCTATTTGTCCTTAAAGCCCTGGATGCCCTTCCGGAGCTGCCCAGGAGCGATCGGGCTTTCCGTATAGCTCTATCCAAAATCTGGGGCGAAAAGCCGGAGGCAGTGGCGAAATTTCCGAAAAGGCCAGCCCCCTGCACGGTGCGGCGTTGGATCGATACGCGTGGCGCGCCAGGTGATCGACCGCTCAATCAGATGGTCTCGATGTCTGGCCGGACCGATCGCAAGAAGCGTCTTTGCTCTGAGATCCACGACGAAATCCATGGAGCAGCGCTTTGGTATTGGTCAGCAAGAAGATGGTCGATCACCGACGCGCATGCGCGCATGCGTTCGGCCCTTGAAGGGATCAACAAGGAACGCGCTTCGTTCGAGTTGCCGCCACTCTGCCTAGCCTCGCGGGAAATACTTCGACGGACGATTCGCCGCCTGGAGTGTGCAGAGACCGTTCGGGAAAAGTTCGGCGCCCGAGTAGCTGACGCTCGGTTCAAGCCTGCTGGACAGGGCCTTCGCGCAACGAGAATCCTGCAGCTTGGCGCGATGGATCATACGCTGCTGGACGGCGTAGCCGTATTCGACGCGGCCTATATGCTTCCTCTCGGGCGCCCGTGGCTTACGGCCCTTTTGGACGTCCATAGCGGCTGTATCGTCGGCTTCTTTATCTCTTTTGAGCCCCCGTCCATCTACTCAGTGATGGAGTGCATCAAGCGCGCCAATCGACCGAAAATCGGGCTGCCGAACTCTGCCAGCAAGTACCCGATCCTCATGTTCATCTTCGGCCGGTTCGACGAGATCATCACCGACAATGCGATGGAGTTCGCAGGGGTGGCGATGCAAGACAGCCTCGTCGATGCGGGCCCGTCGTTGCGGCTTCCCCCGGTCGCAGCGCCAACGTGGAAGGCGCCGATCGAGCGGTTCTTCGGCGCGCTCAATACTCTGCTGAACCAGAAGCTGCCCGGTGGGACGCTCAAACCGGAACTCCTGAGAGAACTCGGCTACGACCCGTACAAGGATGCAGTTCTCACGCTCGCGGAACTTGAGACTCTCATCTGGGAGGCCCTCGTTGTCTGCTACATCACACCTAGTGAGGGGGAGAGCTCACCCCGCGCTCAAATCTGGGAAGAAAGCGCGAAGAAGCACAGCATCGCCGTCATCAAGGACGATAGCCAGCTCGACAAGATGTTGGGGAAGGCCGAATACCCGCGCGTGCTTACGCGCTCCGGCGTCGAGATGTTCGGGCTGTCGTATAGCGATGAAGCCAAGGTTGCCGGGCTACTCGAAGACCTTTTGCCATCGGAGCCGGTTCGGGCACGCCGAAAAAGGGTCCGCCACCGCGCGGGTGAAGATCAAGTACAACCCCGCGAACATCTCGGAAGTACATGTCTGGAATAAAATCCGCGGCTGCTACGTCACACTCCAGTGCGTAGACGACAAATACGCCAAGGGAACTTCTCTCTGGCATCACCGCAAAATCCAGGAGTGGGCGAAGCAGAAGGGCTTCGAGTTCAGCACCGAGGCCGACCGGCTTCAGGCGAGAGTCTCGCTAATTGAAACGCTTGAAGAGGCCGCGCCTAGCCTTAGGGGCAAGGAACTGCGCGCATTCGCGCGCCTGAGCGCCTCACCGAAGATCCAGGCAAAAATCGGATCGGACGTGGGGCTTGCCTATGCGCTCTCCCGCCACGACGGGATGGCGCCGCTGATCGTGCCCTATGACACTCTGGCCGCGGAGCGAACCGACTAGGGGCAAAAGACGTCACGCCCGGCCCGAAAGAAAAAGCCTACGCCCAAACCCAAGCGAAGTAAGGAAGTTCACCAACACAGCCATCTCAAACCCGAGACAGGTCAGCTCGCGGATTTCTCCGTCGACCTCTCGTCCTGGAAGGAGGTCGAGTTGTGAGAATCGACCCGATCATCTCGAAGCTGGCTCTGTTCGAGCGCCTCTACATTCCCTACCCGCCGCACATCGAATTCCACCAGCAGTGCGCCTACCTGGTCCAGATGGGACGTATCAGTCGCGGGCAGCCCCAGAAGGGGATGCGCGTTCTAGCGCCCTCAGGCTCTGGGAAGACGGCGGCCGCTTCAGCCTTTGTGAGGCAGTTCCAAGCCCAGAATCCCAGGACCGACGACTTCGTGCCGATCGTCCACGTGGCGCTGGAACGGGCGGCAACCGCGAAGAAGTTGATGATGTCGATCCTTGAGTATTTCGGAGATCCACACTCCTCACATGGAAACGAGCAGATGCTCAAGAAGCGGGTGAAAATCTGCTTCGAGCGATTTGGGACCGTCTTGCTGATCATCGATGAGGTTCAGCATCTCAACTACCGAAGCTACGAAAAGAACGATGTGACCGACAGCCTCAAACGGCTCTTGGATGATGGGGTCGTGCCCATCGTCTTCATGGGCACAGAAGAGGCTGAGGACCTGTTCACCAGAAACATCCAGCTCGCTGGGCGCCTCATCGCGCCCTGCGACTTCCACAGGCTCGATCTCCAAAACAAGACCGACCGCAGCCTGCTGGCGGGTTATGTCGCCAAGCTCGACCAAGCCATGCTGGAAAGGAAGATCCTTCCAGAGTCTAGCGCTCTCCACGACCCGGGGACCTTGACCCGATTGCACCTGGTCACGGACTGGATCGTCGGGAGGATCTCCCGTTTGCTTGCCATCGCCCTCGAGATCGCTCTCCGGAGAGGAGCGACCAAGATCGAGCGATATAACTTGGCGCTCGCTGTCGATCGCTGGGCCATCCCGAACGGCATTACCAAGCAAAACCCCTTCCTGCAGGAGGCTGAGCAGTGAGCGGGTATGCGAGTGGCGCCGTGACGACCAGTATGGAGAGGGTTCTCTTCCCGCTAAAGCCGCATGAGGACGAAAGTTATTTCGGCTTCACGGCGCGTCTAGCGAGTTGGAATGGCTTTGAGCATCGGAGGGACCTTCTCCGAGCTCTCGGCCTCCAAATCCTGCACACGAGCGACATCTATCAAGCGGCGAACGACACCGGCCAACTTGCGCGGCAGCTTGGGATCTCTTCGGAAGAGTTGGGGCGCCTCACGGCGCCCCAGCTCGACCCAGAATACAGGAAGGAATTTCATCTCCGAAGGCGGCGGGTGTCCGCGAGGGGCTTGAACAAGAGCCTCCACCATCGCTTCAGCTGGACGATATCGCGCCTGCCATATTGTCCGCAGAATTGGGACTTTCTTGCGGGAAAATGTCCTGACTGCGGGCACGAGTTAGGTTGGTCGTTTGTCGTCGATCTGCATCTTTGTGAGAGGTGTGGATACGACATGAGGCGCCTAAAGGTGGTCTCCGTACCCACCGACTACCGGCGGAATCTCCAGTTCCTCGCCGATCTGGTTACCACCAACGCTACGGGGGAAGTTTCACCGGATCTGAAACTGCCCGCAGTCCTCACAGGCGAAGCGCGGTTACGGGTTTTCCGATTAACATGTCTCATTGGCAGGACTCTCGCCCTCCAGAACACCAAGTTCAGGTACTCGAAGGCTTCGACTTTAGTGCGGGTGAAGTACCTGGCAAAGGGCGTGGAGGTGCTTCTCGGCTATCCCGAGTCGTTCGACGCCCTATCAGTGGGCGGGAATGGGCCTCTGCCCAAGCAGTTGATGCAGTTGCGGGATTTCACCGGAAGTGTCTCCCCGAGTGCGGCCGGCTATTCAACCGGCTGCTCACCGACTGGGAGCCTTGCCGTCATGGTTTGAAACGGCTCAAGCGAGAGCGCGAGCGTACGGATTGCATGACGGTCCGAGAGGCGGCGAAGGAGCTCCATGTCGAAAATCTGGCCGTTCGCCAGTTGGTCGACCAAGGGCTGATTGAGCCACTGGATTCTCGCGGCTCGGAACGGCGATACGATTGGCTGCGCCGAGAGGATGTCCTCCGTATCGCCGACAAGCTGGCAGACCGCTTGTCGGTCCGCGAATTCTCCCGCAACCACCATATTCCGCTGTATGGAGCGCTACAGCTGGTCGGCTCAGGGCTTCTTGCCCTGAACGACTGCCCGGTCGTCACAGAGCTTTATGGGCGGCCTCAGTTGATCCGTGTTGACGCGGACGCCTTGATCGCCAGGCTTCGGTCGGTCGTGCATTTTCCCGCCTACGATAGCGAGACCGTGTCGTTGGAAGACGCCTTCCACGGCGTAGGTGATCAACCCAAGCCTTGGAGCGCGATGATCAGGGCTGCGCTCGAGCGTCGCCTGGAGCTCTATTGGAATGGCGCCCCGCACGAGACGTTGAGCGTGAAGGATCTCCACATATCCAAGCGCGTCGCGTGCGATCTAGCGGCGAAGCGGCGACCGGAGTTGCTCGAGGTGCCCGCGAGCTACGAAGGCTGCCTTGTTCAGGCCAATCTCAGCCGGGGCGAGGCGGAGCAGTACCTGAACTGCTTCCCAAGAGACGTAGCTTGGCTGCTGTGCAATGGCCGGATGAGCGCGGAATTTCCCTCTAACCAGATCGCGCAACTGGGTCACGAGTTGATCTCGTCGCGGGAGATTTCGTGGAGGTGGAGGGTTTCACCAGCCCTCCGCGACGCGCTTCCCGCCAAGCACGGCATCGCGCGATGTGCCGGACCCTTCTGGCCTCGGGCGGAAATCGAAGCCTTCTTCGGTCGGAGATTTCCGTTGGGCGGACCGGCCGAGTAATAGGGCGGAGGAGCCGGGCTTTCGGTCGGGCTCCTCTGCAGCGTTGCGGATCCATGAGCGGCGCCGTTTTGGCTCGCCTACTGCCGAAGCTATCGCTGCGACCGCCAGTGACGTAGCCGGCGCCTATTCGCTTGGGGCGATATGGCGAGGTCGTGATCATGGTGCGGGTGAGATCGGCTGGACGTCTACTGCTTCCACAATGGCGTTCGGTTCAGCAGGGCTTTGAGCTTCAGGCCTGGCTCCGGTGGGTTGTCGAGCGCTTGCACGAACGCGTCAAAGTGATCGGGGGCAAGCCTGAAAAGGCGTTGGTCGAGCAGCACATCGACCGCCTGCAGCCGTGCGCTCTCGACCATGAATTCTGTACGCGTTTTGCCGAGCACCGCCGCCGCACGGTCAATGAGCTGGCGGGTGTCCACGTCGATCCGCAAGCTAACGCTACGTTTGGCAACAGCCGCGTGGGCCGGGCCCGCGGGGCCTTGAGAGCGGGCAGATCCGGCCGGAAGGGAGCGTATCTTCGTCATGACTGGAAATCATGGGCCGGTGGGCAACCAGGTCAACACACAAGCGTGTCGGCAGCCCTATTCAGCTGACATGGCTCAGACCAAGCGACCACGCCAGTTTGCGTGAAGATCGAAGGACCTGGGGCGGTGTTAGATTGCGGATATACCGCTTTGGGGCGGCGTTATGTTGTCAGGCTTAAGTTGTCAAAATCGGCCGTTTGAGCGTAGTCAGCCACTTAGCCGATCGCTCCTAGCGAGCAACGATAGCGTTTTATCGCGCTCGCCTAGGTTCGAGACGTCGCCAGATGTTCCAGGGTGACGTTCACGACCTCGTGCAAGGCGCGTCTGTCGGCGCCGCTCGTCGCCTGCACCGCGAGCCCCTGGATGAGGGTCGAGACGTAGCGCGCCAGTTTGGCGGGATCGCCGTCGACGCTCCTGTCGCCGGCGTCGCGCGCCTGTCGTAGACGCGCCTCCAGCAGCGGCTCGGCCGCCGTCCGGTATTCGGCAAGCTCCCGCCGCATGTCGGCGGCCTTGTCGCTGCACGACAGGGCTCCCTGCACGAAAAGGCAGCCGGGCGGCCGTGAAGGGTCGGTGTGGGCGTCCGCTGACCCACGCAGCAGGCATTCGATCACCTGGTAAGCCGAGGGCTGGGACAGCGCGGCCTCCAGTATGGGCGCGCCTTGGGCGGCATAGAGTTCGAGCACGCGCCGGAAGAGCTGCTCCTTGCTGCCGAAGGCCGCGTAGAAGCTCGGCGGATTGATGCCCATGGCGGCGGTCAGCTCACCGAATGTCGCGCCCTCGAAGCCCTTCTCGATGAAAATCGGCAGGACGGCGGCGACCGCCTGCTCGGGATCGAAGGTCCTGGGGCGTCCCTTCGCCATGTCGAACTCCTTTTGTAGCCGTGACTACATTTATCTTGACGAGCGTGTCGTCGCCAAAATATGTAGCCGCACCTACATTAATGAGCAAGGAGCTCACATGGGCCTGCCCCTCGAAGGAAAAGTCGCCGTTGTGACCGGCGGGTCGCGCGGCATTGGCGCGGCGATCGTTCGCCGCCTGGCCAAGGACGGCGCGAATGTCGCCTTCAGCTATTCGAAATCGAAGGAACGCGCCGACCAGGTCGCGGCCGAGGTCGAAACCTTCGGGCGCAAGGCGCTCGCCTATCAGGCCGACCAGGCGTTGGCGCCGGAAGTCCAGGCGTTCATCGAGAAGGCCCACGCGCACTTCGGGCGCATCGACATCCTGGTCAATTCCGCCGGCGTGTTTGTCACCGGCGGGATCGGTGATCCGCTGACGGACTACGCCGCGCTGGACCACCAGCTCGAGGTCAATGTGAAGGGCGTCGTCGCGGCGGTCCGCGCCGTCGCGCCGCTGCTCTCCGAGGGCGGTCGCATCGTCTCCATCGGCACGACAGGCGCCGATCACATCCCGTTCCCAGGCGCGGCGGACTATGTCGCCACCAAGGCGGCGGTCGCCGCCTACAGCCGTGGCTGGGCGCGCGATCTGGGCCCACGAGGCGTCACGGTGAACGTCGTCCAGCCCGGCGCCATCAACACCGACATGAACCCCGAGGACGGCCCGTTCGCGGAGATGCTGAAGGGCCTGGCCGCTCTCGGCCGCTACGGACAGCCGGAGGAGATCGCCGCGGCGGTCGCGTTCCTGGCCGGCCCGGAGGCCGGCTACATCACCGGCGCGACCCTCAATGTCGATGGCGGGCAGACCGCCTGATCCTTCTGAAACGGACTCAGGCGGCCACCTCGCCTGAGCTTCCCGCGATTGGCGCCCATAACCGGCAGGAGAACGCTCGTGGCCAAGGTCATCCGCATTCATGAGAACGGCGGCCCTTCCGTATTGCGGATCGAGAATGAGGACGTGGGCGCGCCTGGTCCGGGTGAGGCCCGCCTGCGGCAGACGTTCGTCGGGATCAACTATGTCGACGTCATGGTGCGCGAGGGCGTCTATCCGCAACCCTTACCCACCGTCCCGGGGTTCGAGGCGGCGGGTGTGGTCGACGCTGTCGGTCCCGGCGTTTCCGGGTTCGCGCCAGGTGACCGCGTCGCCTACTTCTTCGCGGCGGGCTCCTATGCGAGCGAAAAGAACCTGCCGGCCAATGCCCTGGTGAAGCTGCCCGACGACATCTCGCCCGAAACCGCCGCGACCTTTATCTCCACGGGACTCACGGCCTGGACGGGCCTTCGCGCCATGCACCAGGTCAAGGCCGGGCAGGCGGTGCTGGTGCTGGGGGCTTCGGGCAGTGTCGGGTCGGTCCTGGTCCGCTGGGCCCGCGCCCTGGGCGCCACGGTGATCGGCGTGGCGGGCTCGGCCAGTAAGCTCGCCAAGGTCGAGGCCGGTGCGACCCACGCTTTCCTGGCCAGTGATCCCGATCTTGCCGCCAAGATCCGCGTCATCGCGCCAAACGGCGTCGATGCGGTCTATGACCTCGTTGGCCAGGCCACCTTCGATCTGGCGGTCGCGGCGGTTCGCGACGGCGGCGCGATCGTCACGCTGGGCGCGCGATCCGGCCAGCCGCGAGCCTCGGGCGACCTGGCGCGCCGAGGTGTCACGGTGACCGGCGGCGGCATGCCGCAATATGTGCGCGGGCCGACCGTTGCGATCGCCACCGGCGCGCTATGGGCGGCGATCCGCGAGGGCCTCTTCGCGGATATTCCCACGGTCCGCTATCCGTTCGACGAGGTCGCCCGCGCGCATGCGGACATGGACGCCAGGACGCTCGAGGGGCTCCCCGTCCTGATGATCTGATCTCTGAGTCCTGACCGGGCAAGGCGCCGTTTCGCCCTTGCCGCCCCTTTCTGGAGCCCTCGATGACCGTCAAAGCCTATGGCGCTTTCGCCGCCGACAAGCCCCTGCAGCCCCTGTCGATCCTCCGCCGCGCGGTCGGTCCGCACGACGTTCAGATCGACATCGCCTATTGCGGTGTCTGCCATTCGGATTTGCATACCGTCCGCGCGGAATGGGAGGGCACGCTCTATCCCTGTGTTCCCGGACACGAGGTTGTCGGGCGGGTCGCGGCGGTGGGCGACCAGGTCGAAGGATTTCAGCGGGGCGACCTGGTCGGCGTGGGTTGCCTGGTCGATAGTTGCAAGCGGTGCGAAGCCTGCGACGATGACCTGGAGCAGTATTGCGACCATGGCTTTACCGCCACCTACAACTTTCCCACCCAAGATGCTCCCGGCCACACGCTGGGCGGCTATGCCCAGCAGATCGTCGTCCGGGACGCGTTCGTCCTGAAGATAAAGCACGCCGAGACGCAACTGGCCGCGGTCGCGCCGCTGCTGTGCGCGGGGATCACGACCTGGTCGCCGCTGCGCCGCTGGAAGGCCGGGCCCGGCAAGAAGGTCGGGATCGTCGGAATCGGCGGCCTGGGCCACATGGGCGTCAAGCTCGCCCACGCCCTGGGGGCGCGCGTCGTCGCCTTCACGACGTCGGAAGCCAAGCGCCAAGCCGCCTTGAGCTTGGGCGCTGACGAGGTGGTCGTCTCTGGCAATCCCGATGAAATGGCGGGACATGCTCGCAGCTTTGACTTGATCATCGACACCGTCGCCGCCAGTCACGACCTGGACGCCTTCACGACGCTGTTGAAGCGTGACGGGGCGCTTTGCCTGGTCGGTGTGCCAGAGCACGCCCACCCCACGCCGAACTTCCTCGAGCTGATCTTGAATCGCAAAACGATCACCGGTTCGATCATTGGCGGCATCGCCGAAACCCAGGAGATGCTCGACTTCTGCGCCGAGCATGGAATCGTCGCCGATATCGAGATTATCGACGTGCGGCAGATCGAGGACGCCTACGCTCGCATGCTGCGGAGCGACGTTCGGTACCGCTTCGTCATCGACAACGCCTTGCTCGCCGACACCTGATCCAGCCCGGGAGGCTGGCTTCCAAGTCAGGGTCGGAGGGAGTTGCTGAGATGGAAGATCTCGGCGTCGCCTTTCTGGCGGCGCCGAGATCTTCCCGAGGCCGAAGAGGCGACCAAGGTGATGGGGGCGGCTTTCGCTGTCGGCTGGCCGTTACGAACTGAGCATGTCGCTCAAACCGCTCAGGACATTGGTCACGGCGTCGGCTGGAAGATCCGCCAGGCCCGACAGGTCGCCTGTTAGGGCGACATCCGCGCTGTTCGCCAATTCGCTGGCGGCGGTGGCGACATCATGGGCATGGCCGCCGTGGTGGGTCAAAACCTCCGCCATCAAGGCCGCGCTTATGCCGCCGAGCGCGACGCCGCCGGCGATCCGGCCGATGTCGCGTCCCGATGCCGGACTACCGGTGTGAGCCGGCGCGCCATGCGAGCGCGCTGTCGCCACGGCCGCCGGGTCCACCCGTTCGGGCATGCCCAGGGCTCGCCGGACGACGGAGGGGCCATCTTTGAAAATCTGAACCAAGGCTGCGATGAAACCAATGATCGCAGCGAGCACGGTGAATGTCGCGAACATCGACGCTCTCCTCGGCGACGGGGCTAGACGGGAACGACGGCGCGATGCTCCGCGAAGACCGGCGCACCGTTCTCGATCATGATTTCGGACGCGGACAGTTCCGCCAGCAGGCGCTCGTAGAGAGCCGTCTCCTGCTGGATCGACAGCAAGGCGCGGCTCTCGCGCGACAGCGTCTGGCGCAAGCCGCGGAGAAGTGCGCGAGCGACGCCGTGGGAAATCAGCGAGAAGATCAGGACGAGCAGGTAGAGGCCGATCAGGCCCCCCGCGCCCCAAAGCAGGTAATGCATCATGACGAGAGCCTCCCGATGGTTGCGATGCGTTGGGCGAAGCTGCGCGTGCAAGCGCGTTTGAGCGCTTCCAGGCGGATCTTGGCCGCCGCCGTTTCGATCCTGATCGCACCGACGTGCTCGGACAGGCGGGAGGCCTCGGCGCGCAAGGCCGCGGCGTCGTCGAAGCGTTCGCTGATGGTGGTCGGCGACTTTCTGGGCTCGGGGCGTACTGAGGTCGACATGGGCTTCTCCTTTCAAGCGGCCTGCAGTTGCAGGCTGTCCCAAAGGCGCGATGAAGCCGCCGCCATGGCCGCGGTCAGGCGCGGCGCGAGTTTGGCCGCGTCGGACGAGCGGCCTTGGGCCTGCAGCTGTTCGCCAACCCATATCCATTTGAAGGCCTGATAGGCGGCGTCATCGACCTGGCGATCATTGGCCGCCGATCTGGCCGCGATCCGATCAGCATGCGACGCCGCGCCCGAGACCCGGTCCGCCGCGCGTCGCAGATCATAGGCTGACTGAGAGGTCTCGTTGGCCTTGAAGAGGTTGTAGCCGCCGCGAAAGACGCTGAAGACGATGCCCACGCCGCTGACCACGTCGGCGACGCTGGCGACGCCGGCCACCCCCATGTGGCTGGCCAGCTCGCCCGCGCCGTCGATGGGCAAGGCGGCCACGACGTCGTGCAGGTTCTCGTGCAGGATCGGGACATTGAGCAGGCCGATCTTGTCCAGGTGCTCAACGCCCTGAGCCAGGATCGCCACGCCCGAACCCATCATGATGCCGCCATCCAGGGATCGGGCTGGCAGGACGATGACCGTCCGTGCACGGCGGATCAGGTCACGGATAGCGTCCGAGGTCTTGCCGCTGAACCACTCCTGCTGGGTCTGGCCCTTGCGCCCAACGCGACCCTGGGCGGCGACCAGGCGTGGCATCAGCCAATCCATGTAGCTGGCGCGGATGGCGGCGGTCTGGTGGAGCTGGATCGCCAGCGCCTTGGCCGATCTTTGATATCGGGCGTTGGCCGAACGCAGTTGGCCGGCGGCCGCCCGCAGCTCGGCTTCAGCCTCCGAGCGTTTGTGTCGTGAGAAAAAGCCGAACGCGGCTGATCCCAGGGCGATGAGCGTCAACGAAATGGGTTCCATGGGCACCCTCTTCGGCCGATCGATGATCTCTCCGAGACCTCTCGAAGAGACGTCGGCTCGAGAGAAGCCTCTGCCCGCTTTGGCGCCCTGGCAAATTAAAAGAGACCGCGCCGTTCTGACGATTATTTCATCAGTCTTTAAATATCATCGTTTGACGAATTTGTAAGACTGATCTATGTTTTTCGCTTCTGAAAATCAAAGTGTTAACGACGCTATATGTTGTGTTGAAGGCGCGAGCGCTTCAAGCCATTGCGTTGACGTAAGGGTAAGTCTGGGGCTTGGCCATATTGAGTCGGTTCCCTTGGGCGGGTTTGCGCGGCAGCCCCCGTTGAGATCGCCTGAGCGGTGGCCCCCAAATCTCGGCGAACGCCCGGCCTGAGCATCGCGTCGTCGAGGTCCGACTGTGCAGCTTGGGCCTTTGGGAAGCCGCCTACTGGAACAGCGGCTTGAGGCGGGCGATCAACTCCCTCGTGAACACCGTCAAGTCGCCGTCGATGATTTCCAGCCCTTGCCTGGCGAAGAGTTGCACGTCGTGACGGTTCGGTCGGATCTGGACCGCCCAGGAATCGATCGGACGTCGATGGGCGTAGAGTTCGATCAGCCGCCTCACGTCGGGCTCGGCCAAGCCGTGGCCCAGGAAAAGCATGGATCGGTCCTCGAGCTCGCTGCGAAGATAGGCCGGGAGCAGTTGAGGAAGCTGGGCGGCCAGGCGTTCGAAGGCGCCGCGCTCGACAGCGGCCTGCTCGTCTAGATCGCCAAAATGGGCGAGGCCGCCGTTGAGCTTGACGACCAGATGCGCCGGGGCCCCAAAGCGACGCAAATTGTCAGGCCGATCGATCCGGCGAAGGCCCCCCTGGGGCGATCGCTCGACGAACTCGGAGCGCCCGTCGACGCCTCGATCGACGTAATAGAGCAGTCGGAAGGGCTCTCCGGCCTGGACCAGCGCTTCCTCCATCAGCGTGTCGTAATTGGTGGTGAGCACACACAGGGACGCATCGGTGTTCGTGGATCGCCACAGCGACGGAAGAGATGCGATCAGGTGGTGGATCGCACTCGGGCGTGCGCCGCGTCTCTGGAATTCTTCGAGGATCGCCTGCCACAGGTGGTTGGGGCCGTACTTGGCGATGATGTAGCCCGCGACAGCGGTGCGATCTCCGGCAAGTGCTTTTGGGCCCTCGAACTTGGCCGCCAATCGATCGTAAAAGTCCACGCCGAGAAACGACTGGTCTAGGCCCGCATAGGCGCCCAGGAAGAAGGTCAGCTTGCCGGCGCGCGCTTCCTTGGCGATGGCTCCAAGTTCGGGCGAATGATCGAACGGCTTGGCGCCCGGGGGCGCGGCGGGAAGTGCTGCGGCGACCTCGTCGAGTGTTTTGGCGGAATTGACCGACAGCTCCGCGACGCCGGCTGCCTTCGAGGTGGAGGGCAATGCGGTCGTCGAGGATTCCGTCAGCACCTTCCGTAGCAACAGCTCGATCTCGTGATACTTGCCCGGAAAGTACCACAGCGGCCTCACGCCGAGCTGATCGAGCTTCTTGCCGCGGGCTTCCCAGGCTTTCGCAGACTTTTCCGCCGCGAGTATCGCGTAATGCCTGATGCCCGGCAGGCGGTCCGCGATCTCGCGCAGGACGTCGACGGTGCGGTCCTGCTCGAGACTGCAGCCGAGGAACAGTAGCGGTCGATTTGTGAACATGAGCCAGGCCAGTCCCTGCAGACGTCCCGTGCTTGATCCGTTCCCATTGGCGGCGCCGTAGGCCTTTTCGTAGCTTTCGCGCGTGAACACGCGATCTTCGCGGTCACGGCAGTCGCCGTGCATCTTGACCAGCGTATGGCTGCTGGCGTGCATGGCGGCGACGATGTGATCCTGGCGCGGTCCGTGGATGGATGCGTCGAACGGCTTCTTGGCCGCCTCGAAGACCTGCTCGAGAACCCGGTCATAGTTGGTCGTGATGACCGGACCGCTCGTAAGGTAGGGGAGGCACGACAAGGCGCCCGTGACGAGATCCTGAGCAAGCACCGTCCGGTCGAAGGCGTTCGTGATGCTCCCCGAGAGCGCGTTGGGGCGATCCCTTTCCACGAGGGACGCAGCGGATTCGAAGTCGCCGACCTTCAGGAGGGATTTGACCTTCGCCTCTATCGTGAGGCCATCCGCGAGTCCGGCGATCAAGTCGCGCCATTGAGGAAACCGCCCGGCGCTTCCCTCCAGGCGAACGGCCGACGACATGCCTGCGCCGACGAAGGGAATGACGCCCTGAGATGTCCTGAGTTGGCGGACCAGAGCGTCGATCGTATCGGCGTTGCGCTTTGCGATCGCATCGTGCAGCGCAGCGTCATCCAGCTTCTTCGTCACAATCCAGCCTCAAGCACTTGTGGGGCCTGACACGAAATGCCGGCCCCGACGAACGGGAACCGGTGGGTCGTTGCGTAACAGCTTCGCCAAGAGGCCGACATGCTGATCGGGAAGCGCTCCCACCTTCCGCTCCCCTTCGATCCATGAGGCGCAACCGTGCGGGCAATCATCAGCCTTTGCAATATTCAGTTGAGGAGGGCGGCGGCGCCTTGGGCGCTAAGCAAGACCGACTGCTGGCGCTTCCGCGACCGCGTTGCTGCGGAGCATATCGCGGTGGCGCGGCGGTCCCGGTTCATTGGCAAGCAGCAGCAGCGCTGGACGCGTCCCCGCCAACGATTTCCCGGAGGCGGTGGCGATCCCGGCGCCAGCGACCAGTCCTTCGCGAGGCGATTTTGATTGCGAGGTTCGCGTATTGCGAGTTTCGATTGACGATTTCAACCGCCTGTGGCGAGCTGGTCAAGCTTCGGGGGAAGCGGCGTCACGGAGATTGCTGTTTGGGCCCTGTCAGTAGGGAACCCCAGCATGAAGGCTCACAATTCCAAGCGCCCTGTGCTCAGCGATTGGGTCTATGCCGAGCGCCACCTGATGGGGTCGTTCGACAGGCAACTGCTGGAAGACCACGCCATCGCCCAGTTGGCGCGTGCGTTGAACACGCGGCGTCTGGTCGCTGTCGTGGGGTCGGGGGTCAGCAATGGCTACGGCCAGCCGGCCTGGACGGACTTGCTGTCCAGCACCGCTCAGCTGGTGCTCGACGAACTGGATGCGGCCGCGCAGGTCGATGGTGGCCAGGTGCGGCGGTTCCGCGAGGCGCTCGGCGCCGAGAAGCCAGGTTCGAACGTCTATGTCGAGACGCGCGAAGCGCTGGGTGACCTGGCGCCGATCATCGAGACCTTTGTGGCCACGGGGCTGGACAAGCCGTTCGAGAGCTTTTCGGCCGACAAGATGACGATCGCCTTCGAGGTTTGCGAGAACCTGCTCACGGCGTTGCGCATCCGCGAACTGGAGCGGCGCAAGCAGCTGGTCAGTCACCGCAAGGAGGCCACGCTCACCAAGCGCTATCTGCGCGAGCGCTTGAAGTGGCAGCTGAAGGACGATCGCGGCCGCGCGGGTCTGCTGTTCGCGCGCCTTGCCAAGCAGAGGGCGGGTTCGGCGGCGGAGGCGCCGCTCAGGCAGATTCTCGCGGCGCTGTCCTTCCCCGACAAGGTCGCCTCATCCCCGACCGAAACCCAGGACCGCCTCGCCCACTGGATCGGGCACCTCACCTATCGATGCGCCGTACGCGCCTCGGCGCGGCGCGCCGTGGACGGCAAGGCCATGTTCGGCGCGGCTCGAGATGGCGTGGTCGACGCCGTGGGTCTGCTGGCGCCTCGGCTGACCGGGAAGGCCGAGACGACCCGCACCCAGCTGGCCCTGTGGCTGACCCGCAATGAAGGCGTGGAAAACCGCCATATGATCGAAGCGGCCTTCGCGTTGCTGGAGGTCGATGAGCTGTCGGAGGTCGTCGATGGCCTTCTGGCCTCGGCCGAACAGGCGGCGCGAGACGAGGCCGGCGGCGCGCGGTCCAGCGGCGACGGGGCGGATGTGGTGCGGGCCATGACGCCGGCCTATCGCGACCCCTTGGCGATCCTCTTCGATCATCTCCGGGTCAAGCGCGTTCTGACGACCAACTACGACGCCGAGGTCGATCGCCTCCTGGCCGCTCGCGGCTACCACGAAGTTGACGCCGCCGAGCCGGACCCCGGGCGACGGCAACGGCCATCCCAGGCCTCGCCGTCCCGCGCCCTGTTGATCGACGGCTCCTCGAACCGCGCGGAAATCCTCACCTACGAGCCTGGCGCGGCCGCCTATCTCTTCGACTACGGCGCCGACACCCGAGAGCACCGGATCCAGGTTCTTCACATCCACGGCCGCGCTCGCGGCGCCGACAGCTGGCTGGTTCTCAGCGAACACGACTATCGCGAACGCTATGCGCGCGATGACGACCCCCGCGCGCGCGCCGACGACGCGATGCGGCTTGTGTTCACGGCCAACCCGTTGCTGTTTCTAGGCCTGGGCATGCAGGAGCCCGATATCCTGCGGCCCCTGCGGGCGTTCTCGGACGGCGTCTCGCGCCTCTGCGATCGTCCGGCGGTCGCCCTGCTGCCCCGGCGAAGGGTCGATGGCGGAGAGCGCGAGAGCCAAGTCGTGGCCCTGTCGCGCTATGGCGTCTACTACCTGTTCTTCGGCCAGGGGACGTACCTGAAGTACAGGGGCGAAAATCGCGCTCCGGAACGTGTCTCCAGCCCGACCCTGATGGCTGAGATTCTGAGCCATCAAGATGCTATCTGGGAACATCTGAAGGCCAGCACCGTCGCGCCCTTCAGCTACCGGCCGCCGCGCCGCAAGGGCGTCTTCTCACTTCGCGATCGTGTCGTCGAGATCGAGAGCGGCACGCACGGCAGTCCCGCGATTCACATGGCGCGGGCGCACCTGCGCTGGATCGAGGAGCGTTTGTCGGGCGTCCCTCGGCGCATGCCGCGGGCGACACGAGAGAGTACGGTCGCGCCGCCGACCCCGCCGACCGAGGCCGAACTCGAAGCGCTGCGGATCCTCAACAAGGGCGTTGCTCAGGTCGTGCAGACCACCTTCATGACCGCTTGGCTGCGGCAAATGAGCGTGCGCTGGGGCGCCTGGCGGGACGAGTGGTCGGCCGCGCCGCGGCGTCGCGAGCCGGATGGCCGCTCGGCGAAGCCCGAAGAAGGACACTTCGAGGCGTCGCGTCACCGCACTCTGCTCCGCAACCTCGATCTCGAACGACGCAGCCGGCCCCCCACCGACCCGACCCAGGAGCCCACCGACGGCGAGGCTCCGCGGACGGACAGGTTCTTCGCCGGCGCGCCATCGCCCGCGTTCCAGATCCTGCGCGCAGCGATGAGCGAGCAGGTCGGCGACCCCCGAGACGGCCGCCGGCTGTTCTACATGCTGAGCCGGCGAGGCACGGGCCGGGGCCACGTCTTCTCGGCGATGCGTTCGCCGCGCCGCTTCGCCCATCTATGCGACTGGTTGAAGCTGACCGAGGCCAAGCCTTTGGACGAGCAGGCCACGGCGAGGGACAGTCGCAAGCTCGCCAACGACACCGAGGCCAAGGCCCATGCCCGCAACATCCACAGCGCATTCTTCAATCTAGGACTTTCGCACGAGGTCCTTTCGACCTTTGATCGCCTGGCCTCGTTCCTGGAGGACGCGGCGATGGCCATGACCACGGACGAGGCGGCCAGGAAGCGCCTGGCCGCGGACTGCCGGGGCCTGCGCGGAGACCGCCTGGGTCGGCTACGTCACGCGATGGCGTATCTGCACCGACTGGCGCCGCCGGAGGTCGGCCCCGCGCCCGAGGGCGGTCTGGCCCGCGCCGTCGTCGTCATCAACCACTTGAGCGTGCTTTTCGAAAAGCACGGCGAACCCAAGAACGCCCAGGTGCGCCATCTCTACGAGGCGCTGATCGACGAGGCGCACGCGAAGGCGCCGGTGGACTTCATCTTCATGATGAACGAGCAGCATCTGCCGGCCACGCTAAACGCCTGGGCCAATGCGCCCAAGGCCGCCGAGAGCGATCCGCATCTGCTCTGGCTCAAGCCCGCCGGGCTGCCTGCCGAGGCCGAGCGCACCCTGGGTCTCCGCGCTCACGACGCGTTCGGGCGCGCGGCGCGCCTGATGACGCCCGAGGACTGGCGCACGCTCAACGCCGGGCGCGACGAGGCGGATCGCACCACGGGTCCCAGAACCTTCGTTCACTTCATGCAGGCCATGCGGCCCATCACCCTGGCCACGCGGTTCTTTCCACGCGCCGCGATCGCCCTGGCCCATCTGGGCCGCGTCGAGGGGCAGGGGTCGATCCAGGTGCGTTTTGGCGCGTCTTACCATTCCGCCGCGCCGGGTCTTGGCCTGCGGACCAATCGGGAAATCGCCGCCTTCCAGACGCGGGTGCGCAGCGTCTTCGAGACCCGTCTGGCTAAGGTTTCCGATGTCGGCACGTATCGCCGCCTCGGGGTCGCCTTCGCCGGCGAGGAGATCGAGCAGATCATGCTCTCGGCGTTGCTAGCCTATCCGCCGGCCTTGCTGACTGACCGGAGCTGGAGCCCGGGGACCGCGGCGCAGGACAGCCGGCCGCCCCGCCGCACCGGAGACCTCGCCAAGGCCAAGAAGGCGATCGTCGATGGCTTGGATCTCCTGATCGACGACCAACCGCTCCCCCCGCCGGAGATGGGGGCGGCCTATCTCGACCAGATCGCCACGGCCGTCGGTCACAGCCGCTACGCCATGACCATCGTGCTGGCGGCCATCGACGACATGATCGCCCGCCGTCTGCCCGGCCGGCCCGAGAACCTCGTCGATCTGGCCGCCGTCCGCGCCTTCGTCGAACGCTTGTCCCTGGCGGCGGCGGGCAAGCAGCCCGAGGTGCGCGAGGACATCGCAATCGCCCAGGTGCTGCAACTTTACCAGGCTGACAACGTCTCGAGCCTTGGAAAGCCCTTGGGAGCTTGGCCCTTCCAGCCGCCCGGCGACAAGGACAAGACTTCGCTCTGGGCCAGGCTCTACACCGCGCCGCCGCCGATGCTGTTCGATCTGCAGGAGCGTATCCTGATCACCCTGGCCCTGATCGGCCAACCGGTCGAGATGGTCGTCCTGACGGGGGTCGGCCCCGTGGCCGAGGCGCTGGACGCCCTGTGCGCGCGGGTCGTGGTCGGGCCCGACCAATCGGCCGAACGGATTAGGGTGCTGCGCACCACCATGGACCTGCTGGTGCATCGGTGCCTGGTTTTCCGTGTCGCCGCCAAGGGCGACGAAAAGGATCACGAGGTCGCCGCCCGTCACCGCTTCGCGACCCACAAGTCCGTACGCCGGCACCTCTATCGCCAACTCAACGCGCCGATCATCGACTATTCCGAGGTCGATCAGTTGACGGTGTCGCTCTACGCGACCCAGCCCAGCGATTTGCCGCGCCCGACCGCGGAGGGGCATAGGCGAGTACGCCACCTGATCGACCAGCTATCGCGCTTCGAGCGCGCTGAGGGGACGCGCGCCCACGGCGCGCCGGACCCCTACCTGGACAGGCTGGATCGCGACGCACTGACGCCTCGCGAGGTGCTGGACGCCGAGCGCGATCGCATCGCGCGGGTTCGTCTGCGGGCCGCATATGGCGCGCTGCGCTCGATCTACTCCATCGGCGTGCTGTCGCGGTTCAGCAGCTATGAGGATGAAGGTCTCGAAACGCCTGATGGCGGCTATTTCGAAAGCCACCGCCTGCGGGTTCGATGGATGCTGCGCCTAGCCACCGTGCTCGACGGTCGCTCCAAATCCGATCACGAGATCGACGAGAGCAACAAGCCTGGGTCGACCCGCGCCGAGCAGGCTCAGGAGGACAAGCGTGAAGCGGAGCTGCCGGTGGCGACCTTCCACGCCGAGGAGACGGTGTGGCTGTTCAACGAGTGTGGTGCGCTGAGCCTTGTCCAGGGGCGGATGAACGACGCCGCCGACCTGCTCTCCCAGGCCAGCCGCTATGCGCGGGAGTTCGTGGAAGCTAACGCCTGGGGGCCGCTGCTGGCGCGGATAGGGCTAAATAGAGCCGTGGTCGACATCCAGCGTGGGCGATTGCGCGAGGCCGAGGCGCTTTTGCAGCGCATCGTCGCCGAGACGGATCACGAGACCCGGCCGTTGCGCCTGATCGCCGAGGGCTACCTCATCCAGATCGCCGACCTGCGCGGCGATGTCGGCACGGCCGATCAAAGCTATCCGGCGGTTGTCGACGATCTGCTGGAAATTGGCCGCTACCGCGCCGCGGCGATCTTCGCCATCCAGCATGCGGATTGCCTGCGCGCGATGGGGGATCCCACCCGCAAGGCGTTGGAGATGGCCAGCAAGGGGGCGAGCTACGCAGCCGAAGGCGGTCACGAGGATATACGCCAGATTGGGGAACTCGCTAAGGTCTGGATCCTGATCGCCGACAAGAGCCATGCCTTTGATGGTCGCGCGCGTCGCGAGATCGAGGACCGGCTCGACGAAATCCGCGACTATGCCAGCCTCATGGGCATGCCTCGTCTCAGCTGCTCGGTAGCCCAGGCGCGCGGCGAGTTCTGTCTGCGGCAGGGAGACTACCGCGCCGCCGCTGAGCTGGCCCAGGAAGCGCTACGGCTGGCGACGCGGTACGACATGGAGATGCGCAAGATTTCGGCGCTGACGCTGCTCGGGTCCGCGATGCTCAAGTTGAAGATGCCAGAATCAAAGGATTTGCTGATGCGCGCCCGGGAACTGGCCTATCATGGAGAGTATACGGCCAAGGTCGGAGCGATCGAGGCGGCTCTGGCCGAGACACCGGGTTAGGGCCTGCGCGTTGACCGGCATGCGGCTGCGGCTCGACGGCGACCATTGGCCAATGGTCACCGTCGAGACACCCCGGCCCGAGACGCGCCTCAAGCCTGCCGGACGCCCTCACCGTCGCTTAAGTTTCACGGAACGTCGTTCTTTATCGCTTCTGAAGCTTCGCCTTATATGCCATCCTGAATTGCATGAAGGCGGAGAGCCCGTCTTCCAGGTGGTGGCGCTATATCTCGGGGGCGAACATGGGGCGGGTCGTGTCGGCGTGCGCCTACGCCAATAATGAAGTCGCCTATGTCGCCTGGACGATCGACGGCGTGATCGCCGACTGTCTCGGGTTCGAGGTCGTGCGGGTGATCCTCGACGAGCAGGGACATGAGATCGAGCGCAAGTCGTGCGCGGCCTGGGTCGGCTTCAAGGGGCAGAGCAATCCGGAATGGCTGCCGCAGACCAGCGGCGTCTGGCCGGTGCAGAAGCTGTCTTGGCGCGACCTCACCTTGCGCAAGCTGCGGACGGCCACGGAGCGGCGCGGCGGCGTGCTGCGGGTCCGCTACGATATCCGGCCGGTCGGCGACTTCAGACCGGGTATGTCCCCGGCGGAGGATCCGACGCCCGAGACCGTGACGGTCGTGGCGCGCGATGCGCAGGGCAAGCCGATCAAGGTCGATGGGGTCGTCCAGAAGAAGACGGTCAAGGCCTATGAGGGGCGGCCGCGCCCGCTGGGCTACCTGGCCGACAAGGCCACCCCCAGCAACGTGGTGACGGTGACGCGCAAGCGCGGGCCCTTCCAGTCGACGTTCACCAACGGGATTCTCGCGGCGCAATGGCTGCGTCATGTCTTGCTGGAAGACGGAGTGATCAAGCCGAACGAGCTGTACGACAAGATCTGCGATCCCAACGACGCCCACCGCAAATATCTGGCGGGCGAGGTGCTGCCGATGCTGCACGAGCTGTTCGCGCGGCCGGGCGAGTTCTATCTGGCGCTCTACGAGCTGGAAGATCGCGAGCTGCAGGATCTGCTGATCGCCAACGCCGGCCGGATTCACGTGATCCTGTCCAACTCGGCGGCGGGCGACAGCGGTTGGGACGACCGCAACGCCCCTGCGCGCAGCCAGCTGCGCGCCGCCGGAGTCGATCTGCAGAATCGGATGTTCAACAACAACGCCCAGATCGGCCACAACAAGTTCGTGGTCCATGTTCCGCTCGGCGGCGGGTCGCGCTCGGTCTTCACCGGAAGCACCAACTGGACGTCCACCGGGGTGGCCGGCCAGAGCAACAACGCCCTGCTGATCGAGGACGACGCCGTGGCGGCCGAGTTCCTGCTCTACTGGAACCGCATGCGGGCGGACGTCATCCCCGAGCCCGCGCCGCCGACGGCCGCGCCCAACCTGCTGGGCGCGCCCATGAACAACTCGGTTCAGGGCGCGAACTTCCGAAAGGGCAATGGCGCGCCGCGTATCGTCCAGCTGGCGGACGGGGCGACCGTGACCACGTGGTTCTCGCCGAACATGGCCTCGCGCCGGAAGGGCAAGGCGACGCCGCCCGACCTGACGGACGTCTATCGGCGCATGCGCCTGGCCAAGGACGCCATCCTGTTCCTGGCCTTCTATCCGGGGCAGTCGGGCAACGACTGCATCATTGGCGAGGCGGTCGATATCGGCCTGAAGGACAGGAAGCTGATTGTCACCGGCGCGGTCTCGAGCCCGAACGCCATGCCCAACTATGTGGGCAAGAAGAAAGGCGATCCGGACGACGACAGCGACGATGTCGCGGCGATCTCGCCCTTCACCTTCTCGCAGGACAATGTCGAGATCGTCCGCGCCGCCAAGATCGATGACCGCATGCTGCTGCAGGATTTCGGTCTGGAACAGGCCACGGCCAAGGCGACCGGCGCGATCATCCACGACAAGATCTGCGTGATCGATCCGCTATCGGATGATTGCTGCGTGATCCTGGGCAGCCATAACCTCGGCTTCAAGGCCTCGTATGGTAATGACGAGAACCTGATGATCGTCTCGGGCGACAAGGCCCTGGCCCAGGCCTATGCAGTCCACGTTCTGGACGTCTACGACCACTACCGCTTCCGGGCCATCGAGTCCGAGCGGCGCAAGGCCGGCAAGCCGGGATGGTCGGGTTTCCTGGAAGGCGATGACCGCTGGATGCAGGCCTATGCCGACGGCCGCAAAGGCGCGGTGTCGCGCTACTTCGCCCGAGGCGCGCGCTGAGCGGCCGTCCGCACGACAATAGTGTCGCCCTCCTGCCGCGCCGGATGTGACCCCTAAGGTCGGGTTCCTCGACCCCTGGATTTTGCCGGCGCGCTAGGCCATCCCCGGCATCTCCGCCAGCAGCTTGTCCAGCGTCACCGGATAGTCCCGCACCCGTACGCCGGTGGCGTTGTAGACCGCGTTGGCCACCGCCGCGGCGACGCCGCAGATGCCCAGCTCGCCGACGCCCTTGGCCTTCATCGGCGAGGACATCGGGTCGGTCTCGTCCAGGAAGATCACCTCCTGGTGCGGGATGTCGGCGTGGACGGGCACTTCGTAGCCGGCCAGGTCGTGGTTGACGAAGAAGCCGATGCGCTTGTCGACGACCAGTTCCTCCATCAGCGCCGCGCCGGCCCCCATGGTCATGGCCCCGATCACCTGGCTGCGGGCGGCCTTGGGGTTGAGAATGCGGCCGGCGGCGCAGACGGCCAGCATCCGGCGGATGCGGATTTCGGCCGTGGCGCTGTCGACGGCGACCTCGACGAAGTGACCGCCAAACGTCGACTGCTGGTGGGTCTTGGTGAGATTGCCGTACTCCATGGCGTCCTCGGCGACGACCGGCGCGTCGGCGGCGGCCTGGGCCAGCGGCAGGCTCTGATTGCCGAGCTTGACGCGGCCGTCGGCGAATTGCGCCGTGGACGGATCAAGTCCGAGCTTCGTCGCCACCGCCTCGCGCAGCTTGACGCAGGCGGCGTAGACGCCCGCCGTCGAGCTGTTGGCGCCCCACTGGCCGCCGGAACCGGCCGAGACGGGGAAGGTCGAGTCGCCGAGCTTCACCGTCACCTGGTGCAGCGGCACGCCCATCATCTCGGCGGCGGTCTGGGCGATGATCGTGTAGCTGCCGGTGCCGATGTCGGTCATGTCGGTCTCGACGACGATCTGGCCGGTCTTCTCCAGCCGAACGCGGGCGGCCGACTTCATGACGAGGTTGTTGCGGAACGCCGCCGCCACGCCCTGGCCGATCAGCCAGCGGCCTTCGCGGACCTGACCGGGGCGGGCGCTTCGCTTGCTCCAGCCGAACTTGTCGGCCCCGGTGCGCAGGCATTGGACCAGCTGGCGCTGCGAGAACGGCCGGCCGGGCTTTTCCGGATCGACCTGGGTGTCGTTGATCACGCGCAGTTCGACCGGATCCATGGCCAGCTTCTCGGCCAGCTCGTCGATGGCGATCTCCAGGGCCATCAGGCCAGGGGCCTCTCCGGGCGCGCGCATGGCGTTGCCCTCGGGCAGGTCCAGCGTCGCCAGCTTCATCTTCATCAGGCGATTGGCGCCGGCATAGAGCAGGCGGGTCTGCTGGGTGGCCGTCTCGGGGCCGCCGCCGGGCAGGTCGCCGGACCAGCTCTCGTGGCCGATGGCGGTGATCCTGCCGTCGCGGTCGGCGCCCAGGCGGATGCGCTGGATGGTGGCCGGACGGTGGGTGGTATTGTTGAACATCAGCGGCCGGGGCAGGGCGATCTTCACCGGCCGGCCGGCGGCCTTGGCCCCCAGGGCGGCGAGGATGGCGTCGGCGCGGACGAACAGCTTCCCGCCGAAACCGCCGCCGATATAGGGCGAGACCAGGCGGACATTGTCCTTGGGGATGCCCAAGGTCTTGGCGACGTCGCCCCGGCCCCAGGCGACCATCTGGTTGGCGGTCCAGACGGTCAGCTTGTCGCCCTTCCAGGCCGCGATGGTGGCGTGCGGCTCCATCATGGCGTGGGCGTGGTCGGGGGTGGTGTAGGTCGCATCCAGCTTGACCGGCGCGTCGGCGAAGGCCTTGTCGAAGTCGCCGATGGCGGTGTCGGGATTGTCCTTGCCGACCGGCGGGGCGTCGTCCTTGGCGGCGGCCAGGTCGAAGCGACCCTGGGCGCGCTGGTAATCGACCTTGATCAGGGCCGCGGCGGCGCGGGCCTGCTCGAAGGTCTCGGCGACCACGACGGCGACCGCCTGGTGGTAGTGCTGGATCTCCGGGCCGCCCAGCAGCATGGCGGTGTTGAAGTCGCCCTTGGCCAGCTTGCCGGCCGACTGGGCGTTGACGATGGCCAGCACCCCCGGCGCGGCCTTGGCGCGGGTCAGGTCCATGCCGTTGATGCGGCCCTTGGCGATCGCCGCGCCCAGCACGTAGCCGTAGGCGACGTTCTCCAGGGCGTCGTGGCGCTCATAGGCGTAGGGCGCAGTCCCGGTGGTCTTCAGCGGGCCATCGATGCGGTCGGTAGGCTTGCCGATGATCTTGAGCTGGTCGATCGGATTGGTGGTGGCGGGCGTGTCGAACTTCATGGCTCTAGCTCCGCGCGGCGGTCATGGCCGCGCCCAGGGCGCGTTCGGCCAGGGTCAGCTTGAAGGCGTTTTGCGGGGTGGTCTTGGCCCCGGCCAGCAGCAGTTCGGACACCGACTTGATGCCTTGGGGCAGGGCGCTCTCGGCCGCCTCGACCCGCCAGGGCTTGTGGGCGACGCCGCCCAGGGCGACCCGGCCCGAGCCGTCCTTGTGCAGGATGGTCGCCACCGAGACGAGGGCGAAGGCGTAGGACGCCCGGTCGCGGACCTTGTGATAGGCGTGCGTCCCGCCGACGGGCTTGGGCAGGGTGACAGCGGTGATCAGCTCGCCCGGCGTCAGGGCCGTCTCCAGGTGCGGCGTGCTCCCCGGCAGGCGATGGAAGTCGGCGATCGGGATGGTGCGGGTCTGCCCATCGGGGCGGACGGTCTCGACGCCGGCGTCCAGCACCCGCATGGCCACGGCCATGTCGGACGGGTGGGTGGCGATGCAGGCCTCGCTGGTCCCCAGCACCGCGTGCGAGCGGGTGAAGCCGCCGATCGCCGAGCAGCCCGCGCCGGGCGTGCGCTTATTGCAGGGCATGTTGGTGTCGTAGAAGTACGGGCACCGGGTTCGCTGCAGCAGGTTGCCGGCGGTGGTGGCCTTGTTGCGCAGCTGGCCCGAGGCTCCGGCCAGCAGGGCGCGCGAAAGGACGCCGTAGTCCTTGCGCACCCGTTTGTCGGACGCCAGGTCGGTGTTGCGCACCAGTGCGCCGATGCGCAGGCCGCCGTCCTTCGTGGCTTCGATCTTGTCCAGCTTCAGGCCGTTGACGTCCACGAGGCGGCGCGGCGTCTCGATCTCCAGCTTCATCAGGTCCAGCAGGTTGGTGCCGCCGGCGATGAAACGGGCGGTGGGGTCCTTGGCGACGGCGGCGGCGGCCTGCGCGGGGGTGCTGGCGCGTTCGTAAGCGAAGGCCTTCATGCCATTTCCCCCTTGGAGAGGCCTTCCGCGACTTCCGCCACGGCCTCGACAATGTTGGAATAGGCCCCGCAGCGACAGATATTGCCGCTCATCCGTTCCCGCAGTTCGGCCTCGGTCAGCTTGGGGTTCTGGGTGATGTTCTCGGTGACATGGCTGGGGACGCCGGCCCTGATCTCGTCCAACATCGCCTTGGCCGAGCAGATCTGGCCTGGCGTGCAATAGCCGCACTGATAGCCGTCGTGCTTGACGAAGGCGGCCTGCAACGGGTGCAGCTTGTCCGGCGTGCCCAGGCCCTCGATGGTGGTGACCTTGTCGCCCTCGTGCATGACCGCCAGGGTCAGGCAGGAATTGATCCGGCGGCCATCGACGATGACGGTGCAGGCGCCGCACTGGCCGTGGTCGCAGCCCTTCTTCGTGCCGGTCAGCTTCAAGTGTTCGCGCAGGGCGTCCAGCAGGGTGGTGCGGGTGTCCAGGGTCAGCGACCGCTTGTGGCCGTTCACCTCGAAGGCGACCTTGACCAGGCTCGGCGCGTCGGCCGGGGCGGCGCTCGCCGGAGAAGGCGCGCCCGCCAGGGTCGCGGTGGCCGCGCCGGCGGCCATCAGATCGCGCCTCGACAGGCTGAGGTCTTCCGTGTCGGCCATTCCATCCTCCGATCCTCCAGCCACGCCCAGCCCTATAAAGCGGAGGAGCGCGGTGGTGGTTGCGACGCGGCAGCGTCGCTTCGCAGGTTAGAGCCTGGATGGCCGAAGGATTATAGAATTTTCTTAAGCGAGTTCGTGAGCCACGTTCACCAATCTCCGTGACCGGAGCTCAGTGGAAGACGTTGTACCACCCGACGATCGCGATCATCACCCATCCGCTCAGCAGGCTGCCCGCGAAGTTACGCGACAGCCAGTCCCTGGTTTTGTTCAACGCTGACATGGAACGCCCCTGACGAAACTGAGCAGCAGGCTGACGAGTGATTCTATCCACAGGCAATCTTGTTTGCGGTCCGTCATCAAAGTTTTGCTGAATTCCACCGTTCGACGATCAATCTTTGGGAAGCACAGTATCCGCCGAGTTCATGAGTTAATTGTTGGTTAACGAGAATATCTTGAGTTCAGTAGTCGACATTTCAGCAAGCTTGAGCATGAAAAGTTCATATAGATCAGTAATTTTGACCAAAATATCAAAACCTTAATGCGATAACCTGACGCATTACGCCGACTCATGGCTCCAGATACATTTCAGTTAACCAAACTGGTCTGTGTCCGAGGGGGCGAGCTTGAGTTTCGATTTCGCTGGCCGGGCCGCAATCTTGGCCGTGGCGGCTTTTCTGGCCTGTCTGTTCGTCCAGCCGGCGCGCGCCCAGGTGCTGGAGATCGGCGACGACGGCGCGGTGACCCGTTTCGACGGTCCGACCGTGTTCACCGCCGACGGCGCCAGGACCCTGATCGAAGAGACGCCCGTCGCCGACCTCCCGGTCGGGACCGACTCGGTGCGCCAGCAGATCTCGACCGCCGCGACCGCCTACGCCCTGGATCCGAAGCTGGTCGAGGCGGTGGCCTGGCGCGAGAGCCGCTTCCGCTCAAACGCGCTTTCGAACAAGGGCGCCATCGGCGTCATGCAGCTGATGCCGGGCACCGCCCGCGACCTGGGTGTCGATCCGCACGATCCGGTGCAGAACATCCGTGGCGGCGCGCTCTATCTGCGCCGGATGATGTCGACGTTCGGCGGCGACGTCCGTCTGGCCCTGGCCGCCTACAACGCCGGCCCCGCCGCCGTCCGTAAGCACGGCGGCGTCCCGCCCTACGCCGAAACCCAAGCCTACGTGACCTCGATCCTCGGCCGCATGGCCGCGACGGGCGCGTCCATCGCCGTCCCTGTTCTTGGAGCTCCCCAGTGATGCGTAAGTCTCTCGCCGCGCTCGCCACCGCCCTCGTGGCCACCGCTAGCCAAGCCCACGCCCAGGCCGTGCAGTCCGATCCGCAAGGCTCCAGCGCCCTGCTGGCCGGCGTCATGTGGCTGCAAGGCTCGCTGATGGGCAATGTCGCCACCGCCGTGGCCGTGATGGCCGTGGCCGCCGTCGGCTTCATGATGCTGACGGGCCGCCTGAACTGGCGCTACGGCGCGACGGTCATCCTGGGCTGCTTCATCCTGTTCGGCGCCACGACGATCGTCAGCGGCATCCGCGCCGCCTCGGGCGCGGCCTGAGCCATGGCCGCGCCGCTGGATCGCGACGTGGTGTTCGGCGCCCTGACGCGCCCGCAGATGTTCGCGGGCGTGACCTACAGCTACTTCGTGCTGAACGGGGTGGTGACGGCCGAACTCTTCCTGATCACCAAGTCGTTCTGGGCCATCGCGGCCGCGCTGGTGATCCACGCGATCGGCTACGCGGCCTGCCTGCGTGAACCGCGCATCTTCGACCTGTGGCTGACCAAGGTCAGCCGCTGCCCCCGCGTTCCCAATTTCCGGGCCTGGCGATGCAACAGCTACAGCGCATGAACCCGAAGAAGGAAATCACGGCCGGCAAGCGCCTGCCGTACGCCCGTCACCTGGACGACGTCACGCTGGAGACGCGCGACGGCCTCTTGATGCAGGTCATCCACCTGGCCGGCCTGCCGTTCGAGACGGCCGACAGCGAGGAGCTGAACTATCGCAAGGCCGTGCGCGACGTGATGCTGCGGGGCCTCGCCAGCTCGCGGTTCGCCATCTACCACCACGTGGTCCGCCGCCAGGTCGACGCCCGCACGCAGGGCGCTTTCCCGGACGCCTTCAGCGCCGATCTCGATGCGACCTGGAGCGAGCGCCTGGCCGCGCGGAAGCTCTACGTCAACGACCTGTTCCTCACCATCGTTCGCCGCCCGCTGCAGGGCCATGGCGGGGTGATCGACGGTTTCCTGCGCGCCCTGAAGGGGACCGGCAAGGCCGAGGCCGCCGCCGTCCAGGCCGCCGACCGCCGCGAGCTGGACAGCGCCACGGGCAGCCTGATCTCGGCGCTCGCGCCCTATGGCGCCCGCGTGCTCTCGACCTATGACGGTGTGAGCGGCCGCTGCTCCGAGCCGCTGGAATTCCTGTCCTGCCTCTACAATGGCGAGATGCGCCCGGTGCTCGTGCCGCAGGGCGACGCCGGCGAGTACCTGCCGTACCGCCGCGCCAGCTTCGGCCTGGAAACGCTGGAGCTGTCGCGCGCCGGCGCCCTGGCGCGCGGCTTCGGGGCCATGGTCTCGATCAAGGACTATCCGGCCCAGACCACGCCGGGGATGCTGGACGACCTACTGCGCCTGCCGTGCGAGATGGTCGTCACCCAGAGCTTCGGCTTCGTGGACCGCCAGCCGACCCTGGAGCGGATGAACCTGGCTTTGCGCCGCATGAAGGCCGCCGACGATGACGGCCTGTCGCTGCGCGCCGACCTGACCCGCGCCAAGGACGACGCCGTCTCGGGTCGCGCCGCCTTCGGCGAGCATCACCTGACCGTGCTGGTGCGCGGCGAAAGCCTGGAGGGCCTCGACCGCTCGGCCGCCGAGGTGATGTCGGCCTTCACCGAGATGGGCGCCATCGCCGTGCGCGAGGACATCAATCTGGAGCCGGCCTTCTGGGCGCAGTTCCCCGGCAACTTCAAGGACATCGCCCGCAAGGCGCTGATCTCGACCGCCAATTTCGCCGGCTTCGCCAGCGGCCACAACTTCCCGGTCGGCCAGGCCGACGGCAATCACTGGGGTCATGCGGTGACCCTGCTGGAGACCACCTCGGCCGGCCCGTACCACTTCAACTTCCACAAGGGCGATCTCGGCAACTTCACGGTCATCGGCCCGTCGGGCTCGGGCAAGACCGTGGTGCTGAACTTCCTGCTGGCCCAGGCCCGCAAGTACAGCCCGCGCATCGTGTTCTTCGACAAGGACCGCGGCGCGGAGATCTTCCTGCGCGCCATCGGCGGCCGCTACGAGACCCTGCGTCCGGGCCAGCCGACGGGCTTCAACCCGCTGGCCCTGGCCGACACGGCCGCCAACCGAAAGTTCCTGACCGAGTGGGTCGCCAAGCTGGTCTCGGTCCCGGGCGAGACCCTGACGGCCGACGACGCCGCGCGGATCAAGGACGCCGTCGACGCCAGCTTCGACCAGGCTCCGACCTTGCGCCGCCTGCGCTATTTCGCCGAGCTGTTCCGGGGCGCGCGCCGTCCCGACGCCGCCGACCTCGCCGCCCGTCTCGCGCCCTGGCACGGGGCAGGGGAGCACGCCTGGCTGTTCGACAACGAGGCCGATGGCCTGGATCTCGACGCGGCGACCCTGGGCTTCGACATGACCCAGCTGCTGGACGACCCGGCCCTGCGGACACCGGCCATGATGTACCTGTTCCATCGCGTGGAGCAGCGCCTGGACGGTCACCCGACCCTGATCGTCATCGACGAGGGCTGGAAGGCCCTGGACGACGATGTCTTCGTCGCCCGCATCCGCGACTGGGAAAAGACCCTGCGCAAGCGCAACGGCGTGGTCGGCTTCGCCACCCAGAGCGCCCAGGACGCCCTGGAAAGCCGCATCGCCAGCGCCATCATCGAGCAGGCCGCGACCCAGATCTTCATGGCCAATCCCAAGGCCCAGGCGAAGGACTATTGCGAAGGCTTCGGCCTGACCCAGCACGAGTTCGAGCTGGTGAAGACCCTGCCGGACACCTCGCGCTGCTTCCTGATCAAGCACGGGACCGACAGCGTCGTGGCCCGCCTGAACCTGGCCGGCTCGCCGGAACTGCTGACCGTGCTGTCGGGCCGCGAGACGTCCGTGCGCAAGCTGGACGCCCTGCGCGAACAGCTGGGCGACGATCCGCAGGCCTGGATGGCCCAGCTGGTGAAGGCCGCGTGATGGGATCTTGCGCACAGCTTCCCGTCGACGCGCCGATGGTCCCGGGCCTGATCGGCTCGGTCGACTGCCGGGTGCACGACCTGGCGCAGAGCGGCTTCGCCGCCCTGGCCGGACCGGGCTCGCCGGTCGGCCTGCTGCTGACCGGTCTGCTGACGCTCTACATCGTGTTCATCGGCTATCGCCTGATCCTGGGCCGTGGCGGTCTGCGTGTCGGTGACGCCGCCCTGTCTATGCTGAAGATCGGCATCGTCGTGGCGCTCGCCACCAACTGGGGCCTGTTCCAGACCCTGGTCTACGACACCCTGACCAAAGCTCCGACCGAGCTGGGCGGCATCCTGCTGGACGGCCAGGCCCCGTTCGCCCGTTTGCAGGACGCCTTCGACGGCCTGCAGCAGTCGGCGACCCTGATGGCCCGCCGCGCCAGCGTCGGCGCCGCCGCCACGCAAGGCGGTCCGGGTTTCGGGGCCTTCGCGGTCAATACCGGCGGCATGACCTTGGTGCTCTCCACCCTGGGCGTGCTGCTGGCCAGCAAGGTCGTGCTCGCCATCCTGCTGGCGCTCGCGCCCTTGGTCGTCGGCCTGGCGCTGTTCGAGGCCACGCGCGGCCTGGTCGAGGGCTGGCTGAAGGCGATGATCGCCCTGGCCCTGGCCCCGCTGGTGGCGACCCTGACTCTTTCCCTCGAACTGGCCATGCTGGCGCCGTCGCTGCGCGCGCTCGCCGAGGCCCGCTCGGCCCAGCAGTTCGCCGCCTTCGACATCAATCCGGCCGTGACGGTGCTGGTGCTGACCACGGTCTTCGCTCTGGTCATGCTGCTGGCCGTGATCGCCCTGGGCGTCATCGCCGCCGGCCTGCGCCTGCCGCGCGGCCTGGCCGGCGCGGCCTGGTCGGACAGCAACGCCGCCCCCGGCGCGACCCGCTACGCCAGCGCCCAGGTCGAACCGATGAGCCGCGCGGGCGCCATCGCCGCCGCCGCCGTGGCCATGGACCGTCGCGACACCGCCGCCCCGTCGTCCGATCCGATCAGCACGCGGATGCTCACCGTCGTGTCGGACCGCACCGCGACCTCCACCGTCCAGGCCGCCGGCCCCGCCGCGCCGCTGGGCCAGACCTACCGCCGCACACCCGCCCCCCGCCGCGCCGCCTCCAGCGCCCGGAGAGACCAGTGACCCTCGCTTACTCCCGCACCCTTCTGGCCGCGCTGGCCCTGGGCGTCGCCCTGGCTGGCCCGGCCCTGGCGACCGAGACGCCGCGCCCCGGCGCGATCGACTCGCGCATCCGCACCGTCGCCTACGACCCCGACCAGGTCGTGCGCCTGACCGGCTATTTCGGCATCCAGACCATGCTGGAGTTCGCCGCCGACGAGCGGATCGAGAACGTCTCGATCGGCGACGCCATGGGCTGGCAGGTGACGCCGAACAAGAAGGCCAACCTGTTGTTCCTCAAGCCCCTGGACCGCACGGCCGCCACCAACATGACCGTGGTGACCGACCGTCGCCGCTACGTGTTCGAGCTGGTCGTCGCGGGTCCGAAGGCCTCGACCAAGGACCTGGCCTATGTGGTGCGCATGCTCGTCCCGGCCCCCGCGCCGGTCGCGGTGATGGCCCCGCCGCCGCCGGCTCCGCCCACCGCGCCGGTGGCCAAGAACAGCGCCTATGCCGTGAAGGGCGACGCCGCCATTCAGCCGACCCGCATCTTCGACGACGGCGTGGCCACCTATTTCGCCTGGCCCGAGCAGGCCGACCTGCCGGCGGTGTTCGTCGTCAACGCCGACGGCGTCGAGGGTCTGGCCAACGCCGTCGTCCGCGACGGCTACCTGGTCGTCGACCAACTGGCGCCGCGCTTCGTCCTGCGTTCGGGCAAGGCCAGCCTGACCGTAACCAACGCCGGCTTCAGCTCGCTTTCTCCGAAGGGCGGGGTGACCCGATGACCGATCCCCGTCAGTCCGCCCAGGTCCAGGAAGACCTCGCCGCCGCCGACGCTCAAGTCCGCCCGGTCGTGGCCCGCGCGCACGCCGGCTTGCCGACGCCCGTGATCATGGCGGGCTTTGGCCTGCTCGGTGTCGGGGTGTTCATGCTGATGGCCAGCCACCGCGCCGACGCGCAAGGCCGGCCGTCGCGTCCGGCCAAGGCCGAGGTCATCGCCGCCACCGCCCTGACCGCGCCCGCCGCGCCGCCGGCGATCATCCCCGGTCCGCAGTTCACCGAGAACAACAGCCTGCCGCCGACCCCTGCTCAGGTCGCGGCGATGAATGCCGAGCCGCTGCCGCCCACGCCGCCGGCCGACCTCGACCAGCGCCGCCGGGCCCCGACCCTGGTGGTCGACTTCGGCGGGGCTCCGGCTCTGATCAAGGCCAATGTCCAGGTCGACCCGGCCTCGCCGATGGCCGCCAAGGTGACGCCCGACACCGGCCTGAACGCCGACGAGAAGTTCGCCGACCGTGTCGGAACCAGCGACGCCGAGCCGGCCAAGGCCACGGCCATGCGCAATCTCGACGCCATGATCCCGCAGGGCGCGGTGATCCCGGCGGTGATGGAGACGGCGATCAATTCCGACCTGCCGGGCCTCGCGCGCGCCATGGTCACTCGCGACATCAAGAGCTTCGACGGCTCCACCGTGCTGATCCCGCGCGGCAGCCGGGTGATCGGCCAGTACAAGTCGGGCGTGGCCATGGGCGCCTCGCGCGTCTTCGTGGTCTGGACCCGGGTGATCCGCCCCGACGGCGTCTCGATACAAATTGCTTCTCCGGCTGCCGACCCGCTGGGTCGCGGCGGCCTGGAGGGCAAGGTCGATCGGCACTTCTTCAGCCGCTTCGGCGGCTCGATACTGATGTCGGTGCTGAACGCCGGCGTGGCGGCTGTGGGCAATGCCCGCTCGACCTCGCAGATCTATATCGGCTCGGCCTCCGAAGCCGCGAACCTGGCCGGCACGGTGATGAAGAGCGATCAGGTCGCCCCGACCATCCAGACGCCGCAGGGCGCGCCGGTGACGATCTTCGTGGCCCGCGACCTCGACTTCTCGGGCGTGCGCAAATGACCGCGCCCGCCAAGCTCGGAGTGTATCTCGAGGCGTACCTCGCCCCGCTCGCGCCCTGGCTGGCCGAGCCGGCGGTGACGGACCTCTATGTGAACCGTCCCGGCGAACTGTGGGTCGAGCGCCTGGGCGGCGTCGCTGAACGCGTCGAGGTCCCGGCGCTGGACGAGACCAACCTGTGGCGACTGGCCCGCCAGGTCGCCAGCCTGTCCAGCCAGGGCGTCAGCCGCGAGCATCCGCTGCTGTCGGCCGTGCTGCCCGACGGCGCGCGGGTGCAGGTCGTGGCCCCGCCGGCGACGCGCGAGGGCCTTGCCCTGGCGATCCGCAAGCATGTGGTCAGCGACCTGTCCCTCACCGACTACGCCGCGTCCGGCGCCTTCGACCAGGTGCTGGCGCCGAAGACCAATTCGGACGCCGTCCTGCGCGCCTTCCTCGACGCCGGCGACATCCGCAATTTCCTGGCCGGCGCCGTGCGGGCCGGCAAGAACATCGTGGTCAGCGGCGGCACCTCGACCGGCAAGACCACCTTCCTCAACGCCCTCCTCAAGGAGGTCCCGCTCGACCAGCGCCTGGTGCTGATCGAGGACGCGCCCGAGATCCGCCTGGTCCACCCCAACGCCGTCGGCCTGGTGGCCGTGCGCGGCGAGCAGGGCGAGGCGCGGGTTTCGACCGAGGACCTGCTGCAGGCCTCGCTGCGCCTGCGCCCCGACCGGATCATCCTGGGCGAGCTGCGCGGGGCTGAAGCCTTCTCGTTCCTGCGCGCGGTGTCCAGCGGCCACCCGGGCTCCATGACCACGGTCCATGCCGACGATCCGGCCGGCGCGGTCGATCAACTGGCGCTGATGGCGCTGCAGGCCGGGGCCAATCTTCGTCGCGCCGACGTCGTCGATCATGTCCGGCGCGTCGTCGATGTCTTCGTTCAACTGCACCGCCAAGGCGGTGTCCGAGCGGTCCGGGAGGTCGTCTTCCAGGACCGCTAAGCCCAACCGCCCTTTCGATTTTTCCTGGTTTTCCAGCTCAAGGCGCGCCGACCCCTCGCGGCGCGTCAGGGACCTTGTCATGCGTAAACAGTATTTTGGCTCGGCCGCGGCGCTGAGTTTGGCCGTCTTCCTCACCGCCTGTGGCGGTGGTGGCTCCAGCGGTGGCGGCGCCGCCTCGACCGGCGGCGAAAAGGCGGCCGGGATTTCGACCGGCGGCTCGGCCGGCACCTTCCCCACTGCGCCCATCGAGTTCACGCCGGAGGCGGCCGCGCGCCTGGCCAAGCAAGGCAGCTTCGGCCCGACGCCGGAGTTGATCGATCGCATCCTGGCCCTGGGCAGCCCCGAGGCATGGATCAACGAGCAACTCTCGCTCGCGACCAGCAGCTATGCCGACCTGGCCAATCCCGTGCAGAGCACTTTCTGCTCCGCCCTGACCGGCGCGGATCTGACCAGCTGCAATCGCGACAACTTCTCGGCCACGCCGATGCAAATGCGGTTCTACGCCAACGCCATCGGCAAGGACGACCAGTTGCGCCAGCGGGTGGCCTTCGCCCTGTCGCAGATCGTCGTCGCGTCCGAGGTCGAGGTCCACAACACGGCGGGCTTGGCGACCTTCAACCAGATCCTGCTGTCGAACGCCTTCGGCAACTACCGGGACATCCTCAAGGCGGTCACCCTGAACCCGTACATGGGCGACTACCTGGACATGGCCGACAGCAACAAGAGCCAGCCGAACGAGAACTACGCGCGCGAGATGATGCAGCTGTTCTCCGTCGGGACCGTGCTGTTGAACGCCGATGGCACGCCGCAGACCGACAACACCGGCGCGACGATCCCCACCTACAGCAACACCGACGTCAAGGAGGTGGCCCGGGCTCTGAGCGGCTGGACCTATGCCCGTCTCAACAACGCGGCCCTGACCGACAACGTCAATCGCGACTGGACGAAGCCGATGGTGGTCTACGCCGCCCGCTACGACACCGGCGCCAAGACCTTCCTGGGCAAGACCGTCGCGGCCAACGCCACCCAGCAGGCCAGCATCGACGCGGTCGTCGACGCGGTGTTCAACCACCCCAATACCGGACCCTTCATCTGCAAGCGGTTGATCCAGCAGCTGATCCTGGCCAACCCGACACCGGCCTATGTCAGCCGTGTCGCCGCCGTCTTCGCCGACAACGGCGCGGGCGTACGCGGAGACATGAAGGCCGTGATCCGGGCGATCTATCTGGACACCGAGGCGCGCGTCGGTTCGCAGATGCCGGGCAAGGTCAAGGAGCCGGTGCTGCTGGCCACCTCGCTGGCCCGGGCGATCGGCTTCACCACCGACGGCTACGCCTTCACGACCCGCGACGCTGGCATGGGGCAGGCCCCGTTCCGCGCGCCGTCGGTGTTCAACTACTACCCCTACGATTTCCCGCTGCCGCAGGGCGATGGCCTGATCAGCCCGGTCACCAAGCTGATGACCACCTCGACGATCATCGCCCGGCATAACTTCGTCTACGACTGGACGGTGGGTGGCGACGCCACGCGCAGCGAGTTCAAGCCGACCCTGGGCGCCGTCGGCGCCGTGCCCAACTGGGCCAGTTGGGAAGCCAACGGCACGGACGATGGCAAGATCATCGATCGGATCAACCTCGTCCTGCTGAACGGCACGATGACGACGGCTCAACGCCAGGCGATGACGGCCGCCATGGTCGCCATCAAGAACAACGACCCCGCCGCGCAGACACGCAAGCGCGCCCAGGTCGCCCTCTATCTCGCGGCGTCGTCGCCGCTTTTCCAAGTCGATCGGTAAGCGTAGCCATGACCATTTCTCGTCGTGAAATCATGCAGATGGTCGCGGGCGGCTCGGCCGTCGCGGCCCTGGGTCAGCTCGGTCTTTCCAGCGCTCTGGCGGCTGAGGGTGGCGACTACCGCGCCATGGTCGGGGTCTTCCTGTTCGGCGGCAACGATGCCTGGAACATGGTCGCGCCCACCGATGGCCGCTATGCCGACTACGCCAAGCAGCGCGGCTCGGCCCTGGCCCTGGCCCAGACCAGTCTCGTGCCGCTGACCGGCACGGCCTTCGGCCTGCATGGCGCTATGGCGCCGTTGAAAGCGGTCTGGGATGAAGGCGGGTTGGGCGTGGTGCTCAATACCGGCACGCTCTTCGCGCCCTTGACCAAGGCCCTCTATACCAGTCGTCCGGACCTGCGGCCGCTCAACCTGATGTCCCATGAGGATCAGCAGAACCAGTGGCAGGGCATGCGAACCCGCGCCACCAACAAGGACGGCTTCATGGGGCGCCTGAATGACCGCGCGCAGGCGGCCGACCTGCCGCCTCTCATCTCGTTCGCGGGCTCCCAACTCGCCCTGATCGGCGACCGCAGCGCGCCGCTCATACTCCCGGCCAGCGGTACGATTGTTCGCAGCGGCTACGTCGCCAACAGCACCGATGCGGCCGTCAAGGCTCGGCAGGCCGCGCTGGACGTGTTCTCCGATGGCGCCTCCTACGGCGCCATCACCGATCTGACAGGCAAGGGCATGAGCTCGGCCTACGGTCAGGCGGTCGCCGCGAACGCGATAATCTGGTCGACCTCGGCCGTCGACAAGTACTTCGTGAACCCGACCACGGGCGCGGCCCTGACCTCGGATGTGTCCCGTCAGTTGCTACGTTCTGCCCGAATGATCGAGGCTCGGGGAACGCTGGGCCACGCCAAGCAGACGTTCTTCGTCAGCCAGGGCGGCTACGACACCCATACCAACGAGCAGTCGGCGCACAACACGCTGTACGCTGATCTGGCCATGGCCCTCGCCGGCTTCTACAACGCCATGAAGTCTCTGGGTCTGCAGGACAACGTCACCGCCTTCACGATGTCGGACTTTGGCCGCGTGTTCAAAGGCAACGCCAGCGGCGGCACCGACCACGCCTGGGGCTCCAACCACCTGGTGGTCGGTGGGGCCCTGGCCAACGGCAAGGTCCACGGCCGCTATCCGGACATGACCTTCGGCGGCGACGAGGACGCCTCCAACGACGGCCGCTGGATCCCGTCGATCGCCACCGAGGAGTATATTGGCGCCATCGCGCGGTGGTACGGCGTCAGCGCCGCTGACCTGCCCTATGTGTTCCCCAACTGGAGCACCTGGAACGGCGGTGGGCGCGGACCCGTACCGCTGTTCGGCTAACGGCTTGCCAGGCCGGGACGGGCGCCCTTAAGCAGGAAGCGTGTCCCGGCCCGGCTCAGCAGCGAACGGCTTCGATCACCTTCGGCTGATCGCGGCCGCGCTGGTGGTGGTCCACCACGCGCGCGTGTTGAACGGCGCCCCGCCCTGGATGATCGGGTGGGGTCCGGACCCCGGCGCGCTGGGCGTCGGGATCTTCTTCGTGATCAGCGGCTATCTGGTGACGGCCAGCCTGCGCCGGACGCCGGGCGTCGGCGCCTTCATGGCCAAGCGGGTGTTACGTATCGCGCCGGGCCTGCTGGCGGCTCTGTTGCTGACGGCCTGTGTGCTCGGTCCGCTGGTCAGCAACCTGCCGGTTTCCGAGTATTTCAGCAGCCTCACGCCGCTGACCTATGTGCTCAAGAACCTCAGCCTCTACGCGGTCACGTACGACCTGCCGGGCGTCTTCGCCCACGCGCCCTATCCCAATGTCGTCAACGGCTCGCTGTGGAGCCTGCGGCTGGAGTTCACCGCCTATCTGGGCCTGGCGTTGCTGGGCGCTCTGCGGTTGGTCCGCGCGCCGGTGCTGGCCGGGCTGGCGCTGCTGGCGGCCGGCGCGTTCCTGGCGGTGCACTTCACCGGACTGGACGCCCGCGGCGAGCTGGCGCGGCTGGCTTCGCTGGCGACGCTGAACGGCTGGCTGTTCCTGTGCGGCGCGGCGCTGGAGGCGTTCGAGGTCAAGCCACCGGCCTGGACGGCCGCGATCGGCCTGGCGATACTGCCGACCCCGGCCTGGTTCCTGGGACTGCCGCTGGCCGTCATCGCCCTGGGCCGGATGACCGCGCCCAGGCTGCCGGCCGACCTGTCGTACGGCCTGTATATCTACAGCTTCCCGCTGCAGCAGGTGCTGGCCGAGCATGGCCGACTGAACGTACTGACCTCGCTGGCCCTGACCCTGCCGTTCGCGGCGGCGTCGTGGTTCCTGATCGAGAAGCCGGCCCTGCGTCTGAAAGCGCGGTTGCCCGGCGCGGTCAGCCTAGCCCCCGCGCCGATCGACCAGCGGCTTTAGGACTTCTGCTTCTTCGCTCAAGCGGCGCTGGGCCGGGCCAGTCGCAAGATCGCCATGCCGACCAGCGCCGAGGCCAGGGATCCGGCCAGCACCCCGATCTTGGTCTCGTCGATCAGGTGCGGGTCCTTGAAGGCCAGGCCGCCGATGAACAGGCTCATGGTGAAGCCGACGCCGCACAGCACCGCCACGCCGTAGAGCTGGCTGAAATTGGCTCCTCGCGGCAGCCGCGCCCACCCCAGCTTGACCAGGCCGAAGGTGACGCCGAACACGCCGACCTGCTTGCCCAGGAAGAGACCCAGGGCCACGCCCAGCGGCACGGGATCCAGCAGGGCCGCCACGCCGACACCAGCGAACGACAGCCCGGCGTTGGCGAAGCCGAACAGCGGGGTGATGACGAAGGCCACCGGCTTGTGCAGGGCGTGCTCCAGCCGATGCAGTGGCGAGTGGTCGTCGGCTCTGAGCGGAATGGTCAGGGCCAGGGCGACGCCGGCCAGGGTGGCATGGATGCCCGACTTCAGCACCAGCACCCACAGCACCGCGCCCAGCAGCAGATAGGGCCACAGCGTCAACACCTTCAGCCGGTTGAGGGCGATCAGGACCAGCAGCACGATCCCGGCGCCGGCCAGGGCCAGCAGGTGCAGCTGCGCGGTGTAGAACAGGGCGATGATCACGATGGCCGCCAGGTCGTCCATGATGGCGATGGCGGTCAGGAACACCTTCAGCGACGTCGGCACGCGCGGGCCCATCAGGGCCAGGACCCCTAAGGCGAAGGCGATGTCGGTGGCCGACGGGATGGCCCAGCCGGCGATGCTGTCGGGATGCTTGAGATTGAAGGCCAGGTAGATCGCCGCCGGCAGGATCACCCCGCCCAGGGCCGCCGCGCCGGGCAGCAGCACGTCCGCGGGCTTGGACAGCTGGCCGTCCAGCACCTCGCGCTTGATCTCCAGGCCCACCAGCAGGAAGAACAGCGCCATCAGGCCGTCGTTGATCCAGTGCTGAGCGCCCATCGGCCCCAGCTTCTGGTGCAGGGCGTGGAAATAGGCCTCAGACAGCGGCGAGTTGGCGACGATCAGAGCCAGGGCGGCGGCGCCCATCAGTACATAGCCGCCGGCTGCCTCGTCTTTCAGGAACGCGAAGAGCGCGCGGCGCGCGCGCAGGCTGATCTTACGCAGAGCCATGTCAGAGCCTCGACAGAAGACGGTGGGCGAAGAACAGGCCGATGAAGCCCAGGCCGCAGGCGACATAGGCCCCGACCGCCAGGAACTGGCCCCAGGCGATGTCGAAGTGGCCGAAGGACTTCACCAGCAGCAGCGAGATGCTGCCGACATAGCCGAACGAGTCCGCCACATAGATCAGGAAGCCCGCCGTGCCGACCTTGCCGGTGGCGGCGATCATCCGGTCGAACAGCATGGCGTTGAACGGTGTGTAGCCCATGTAGAGGCCCGCGCCGGCCAGGATCATCCACCAGACGGGGCTGAGCACATGCAGTTGAAACGCCAGGGTCGAGGCGCCCAACAGCACAAAACCCAGCGCCACGAAGCCGATGTTGAAGGCCACCGCCCGGCGATTGTCCCTGACGCCCATCAGGGCGGCCAGGCCGATCAGCACGATGGCCGCCACCGGCAGCTCCGACAGGGTGAAGATCGCCGCGGCGTTCTTGAAGCCCAGCTCGGTCCAGATCTCGGCCGAGAAGTTGTCGCGGAAATCGCGCAGGGCGGTCAGCATCACATAGACCGCGATCAGCAGTACCAGGGCCGGGGCGTGGGCGGCGAAGAGCGCGATGCGGTCCTGGCGGCTCATCGGCGCGCGGCGCACCCGCTCGGCCTCGTCGGCGGCGCTGGGCGGCGGGAGTTGGGCCAGGGCGACCACGGCGATCAGCAACAGCGGCGTGAACACCAGGCCCGAGACGGCCGGCATCCACTTCTCGTCGACATGGGCCAGCAGCAGCATCTTGCCGACCGACTTGGCCACGCCCGACGACAGGATGAAGCTGGCGCACAGCATGGCCCCCAGCACCTCGGTCAGGCGGCGGCCCTCCAGGAATCCGAACACCAGGCCCCAGATCATCCCAAGGCACAGGCCGTTCAGGTACATGGCCATCGGCCCGATCACCGTCGGCAGGGTCCCGAACAGCAGCAGCGCCATCTGCGCCCCGAAGATCAGGGTCAGGATGGCCATGGCCCGGTGGTTGGCCCGCATCTCGGAGATCACCTTGACCCCGATGAACTTGGCGGTGGCGTAGCCGGCGACCTGGGCGATGACGAGGGCGATCTTGAAGTCGATCGCGAACGGCCAGCCGTCCGGGTGGTCATAGGCGGCGGCCGTGAATGGCTTGCGATAGCCGAACATGGCGAAATAGACGGCGAACGACGACAGGCCGCCATAGAGGGCGAACACCCAGGGCGGGGCTGAGGCCAGGAAGCGCGTGACCGCGCTTGGCGGGGCGATCGGATCGGCCTTTGCGGTCATGAGAGCCCTTCGCTGCCTGACTCTCAGCTATCCCGCTTCGTTCGGCCGGTGCAATCGATAGCGGACGAGGACTGATCGTTCCGCTGCCTCTACATCATATAAAGATATCTTTATATCCTTCTTGACGCCCGCGCCGTTCCAGCGCCTATTGCCCGCGTCGTGGTCTGCGGGCGTTCGCGCCCGGAGCTAAGAGGGAAGTCGGTGAGGGCGTGAAACCCCGAATCCGGCGCTGCCCCCGCAACTGTGAGCGGCGAGCCGCTGTCCGTTACGTGTCACTGACGCGCCGAAGCTGGTTCGGCGGCGTGTCGGGAAGGCCAGGGCAGGGGTGACGACCCGTGAGCCAGGAGACCTGCCTCGACAGATAACGTCCTCCGGCGGGGTGTCCGGTCTGGTCGCATGCTTTACGGCGTGACCGGACCCTCATCCGTGCGCGCTTGTCCGCGCGCGCCCCGATCAGCCTCGCCACAACACCGGCAGAGGCTTTTCAAGAATGACCGTCACCGTCGCCACACTCGGCTTCCCCCGCATTGGTCCCAAGCGCGAGCTGAAGACCGCCCTCGAACGCTACTGGTCCGGCCACAGCGATCCGGCCGCGCTGCTGGCCGTCGCCGCCGAGCTGCGCGCCAAGACCTGGGGCCGTCAGCTCGCCCTGGGCGCGGATCATGTGCCGTCCAATGACTTCTCGTTCTACGATCAGGTGCTAGACACCAGCGTCCTCGTGGGCGCGATCCCGGCGCTCTACGGTTGGACCGGCGGTGAGGTGTCGCTGGACACCTATTTCGCCATGGCGCGCGGCAGCCAGGGCGTCGAGCTGGCCGCTTGCGGCCATGACCACGGGACGAAGACCGGCGTCCCGGCGCAGGAAATGACCAAGTGGTTCGACACCAACTACCACTACCTGGCGCCAGAGGTGTCACGTGGCCAGGCCTTCGCCCTGTCCTCGACCAAGCCCATCGACGAGTTCCTGGAGGCCAGATCGCAGGGCGTCCACACTCGTCCGGTGCTGCTCGGTCCGGTGACGTTCCTGAAGCTGGCCAAGACCAAGGACGCTGACTTCGCGCGGCTGTCGCTGCTGTCGGCCCTGTTGCCGGTCTATGCGCAGGTGTTGCAGCGCCTGGCCGAGGCCGGCGCCGACTGGGTGCAGATCGACGAGCCGTGCCTTGCTCTGGACCTCACCGACTTCGAACGCGGGGAGCTGCGCCGGGCCTATGGCGCCCTGACCCATGCCGCGCCCGACCTGCGCCTGATGCTGACCAGCTATTTCGGCGGCTATGGCGAAAACCTGTCGACGGCCGTGAACCTGCCGGTCGCCGGCGTCCATCTGGACCTCGTCCGCGCGCCGCAGGAGCTGGAGGCCGCCCTGGCCGCCAGTCGCGAGAGCCTGGTCCTGTCGCTGGGCGTGATCGACGGCCGCAACGTCTGGCGCGCCGATCTGGAAAAGCTGCTGGACCGCCTGGAGCCCGTCGTCGCCCAGCGCGGCGCGGACCGCATCGTCCTGGCCCCGTCGTGTTCCCTGCTGCACACGCCGATCGACCTGGCCCTGGAGACCGCGATCGATCCCGAGGTCCGCCAGTGGCTGGCCTTCGCCGTCCAGAAGATCGAGGAGCTGGCCGTGCTGGCCAAGGCGCTGAACGCTGGCCGCGCCAGCGTCGCCGCTGAACTGGCCGCCAGCTCTGAAGCCGCCCAGGTCCGCCGCGTCTCGCCGAAGATCCACGACCCGGCCGTCGCCGCGCGCGTCTCGGCCACGACCGAGGCCATGGCCCGCCGCAACGCCGCGTTCGACCGCCGCCGCGCCCAGCAACTGGACCTGCCGGCCTTCCCGACCACGACCATCGGCTCGTTCCCGCAGACCGAGGACGTCCGCAAGGCCCGCTCGGCCCACGGCAAGGGCGAGCTGACCGATGCGGCCTACGAGACCTTCCTTCGCGAGGAGACCGAGCGCGCCATCCGCTGGCAGGAAGAGGCCGGCCTCGACGTGCTGGTGCACGGCGAGTTCGAGCGCAACGACATGGTCCAGTATTTCGGCGAGCAGCTGTCGGGCTTCGTCTTCACCAAGTCCGCCTGGGTGCAGTCCTACGGCTCGCGCTGCGTGCGGCCGCCGATCCTGTTCGGCGACGTCTCGCGGCCCAAGGCGATGACGGTGGAATGGTGGCGCTACGCCCAGAGCCTGACCGAGCGGCCGGTGAAGGGCATGCTGACCGGTCCAGTGACGATCCTGAACTGGTCGTTCGTCCGCGACGATGTCCCGCGCGAACTGGCCTGTCGCCAGATCGCTCTCGCCATCCGCGACGAGGTCGTCGACCTGGAGGCGGCCGGCGCCAGGATCATCCAGATCGACGAGGCGGCCCTGCGCGAAGGCCTGCCCCTGCGCCGCGCCGACTGGGACGCCTATCTGGACTGGGCCGTCGAGGCCTTCCGTCTGACCGCCTCGGGCGTGGCCGACGCGACCCAGATCCACACCCACATGTGCTACTCGGAGTTCAACGACATCATCGCCGCCATCGGGGCGATGGACGCCGACGTGATCTCGATCGAGACGGCGCGCTCGAAGATGGAGCTGCTGGACGCCTTCGCCGGCTATGCCTATCCGGCCGAGATCGGCCCGGGCGTCTACGACATCCATTCCCCGCGTGTGCCGTCGGTCGAGGAGATGGCGCAGCTGCTGACGGCTGCCCAGGCGCGGCTCTCGACCGGCCAGCTGTGGGTCAATCCCGACTGCGGCCTGAAGACCCGCAAATGGCCCGAGACCAAGGCCGCCGTGGCCAACATGGTCGAGGCGGCGCGACGAGCGCGGGAAGCCGTCTGACCCCAGCGAAGAAGGCGCTCCTTGCGGAGCGCCTTCGAAAGGCTAGGGAACCGAGAACTTCAGCGGGATGCGGACCACGCCGCCGGCGGTCGGCTTACCGTTCAAGGTGGCGGGTTTCATCTGGAAGTACTCGCTGAGCTGGATCGCCGCCTGGCCAAAGCCAGCCTGCTCGGGGCCTTCCCGGACGACCTTGCACTTGGTCAGCTTGCCTTCGATCGTCACGCGGCAGTCGATCATGGCCATCCCCTCCAGCTTGGTCTTCTGCGCTTCTGGCGGGTAGAAGCGCGCCATGTCCTGGGCGGTGGGCTTCGTCGCCCAGTCGGGCGCGGTCATGTAGGGCTCGGGCGCGGGATTGGCCGCCCAGACCGTCCCGGCGCCGGCCAGGGCGATCGCGCCGACCAGGGCCAGGCCGAGCCGCCGGCGGGCGGTCGTTGTGGAGACAACATTCAGCATCAACAGTCTCTCCTTCAGGGGATGGACGCCGGTCGCCGGCCAGTGGCAGCCGAACGGCGCGGAAAAAGGGGTCATGGCGGCGCCGAGCAGCAGCTCGGCATAGAGCCGCCGGGTGTCGGGGCGGGCCGCGGTGACGGCGGCGTCGCAGGCGATCTCCTGATCGACGCGGAAGCGACGGGCCCCCAGGTGGACCACGGGGTTGAACCAAGCGAGGCAACGGAGGGCCACGACCAGCGCGTTGACCGCCGCATCGCCGCGCGCCTGGTGGACGCGCTCATGGTCGAGGACCAGGCGCCGGGCCAGGCCCGAAAACCGCGTCTCGAAATCGGCCGGCACGACGATGCGTGGCCGCAGCGCGCCCAGCAGCATCGGGCCGCCGCCCAGATGCTCGCCGCGCAGGATGGCGGGATCGCTCTCCAGCGGCGTCAGACGACCCAGGGTGCGGACGAATTGGACCTGACGCAGGGCGAAGAACGACGCCGTGACCAGCGCGCCGACCGCCCAGACCGCCGTCAGCAGCGGCGCCAGGCTCACGGCCTGCCGCGCGACCGGGGCCAGGCCCTTCGCGCCGGCGCCGACCAGCGTGAGGACGGGCGCGGCCACGACCGGCGGCGCATGGACGGGCGCGAGGCTGGCCGCCAGGCAGATCGGCGCGACCAGCCACAGGGCGTAGCCGGCCAGCGGTCCGAAGCGCCGGCGCACGGGGCGGCGCAGGGCCAGGATCGCCAGCACGGCGAGGGCCAGGACCAGGTTGGTCTTGAGGACGGCGGCGGTCAGGATCGCCGCGCTCATTTACCCATCTTCTCGATCAGGGCCTTCAGCTCGGCGATGTCCTCGTCGCTGAGCGTCTCGGTCTCGGAGAAGTGCGTGACCAGCGGCGCCAGGCGGCCGCCGAACAGGCGGTCCAGCAGGCCCTGGCTTTCCGTGCCGACATAGGCCTGACGCGAGACCAGCGGCGAATAGAGATACCGGCGGCCGTCGGCCTGGGCGGCCACGGCCTTCTTCTTGACCAGGCGGCTGATCAGCACCTTCACGGTGCCCTCGGTCCAGCCATTCGGCTCGCCGACCTCGGTGATGATCGCCTCCGAGGTGAGGGGGCTGCGCCGCCACAGCGCCTCCATCACCACGCTCTCCGCCGAGCTGATCTTCATGTCCGCCATGGCCTCGCCTCACGATGACAGTTGTCAACGAATCGACGTTGACACTTGTCATCGATCTGGTCAACCGACGTTCTTCAGAGGCGTTCGCGCAAACAAAAACGCCCTCCGCTGGGCGGAGGGCGTCTTCGTGTTCCGAAGCCGGAGAAGGCTGCCTTAGGCGGCCTTGACCAGCGACTTGGTCAAGATGCCGATGGCGGCTTCGCGGTCGATGCGTTCGATGGCGGCGACTTCGCGGGCCATGCGGTCCAGGGCCGATTCATACAGCTGGCGTTCCGAATAGGACTGTTCCGGCTGGTTCTCGGCGCGGTGCAGGTCGCGGACCACCTCGGCGATCGAGATCAGGTCGCCCGAGTTGATCTTGGCTTCGTATTCCTGGGCGCGGCGCGACCACATGGTGCGCTTCACGCGGGCGCGGCCCTTCAGGGTGGTCAGGGCTTGGCTGACGGTGCCGCCTTCCGCGAGCGGACGCAGGCCGGCCGTCTTGGCCTTCTTGGTCGGGACGCGCAGGGTCATCTTCTCGTGGTCGAAGGTGATGACGTAGACTTCGAGCGACATACCGGCCACTTCCTGGGTCTCGACCGCCTGAATAGTGCCCACGCCGTGCGCGGGGTAAACGACGTGATCGCCGACCGAGAATTCCAGACCAGTCTTGCTCATGTTCGTCCTCATCTATGCGGGCCCTCGGGGCCCGAACGCCGTGACCAATCCCCAAATCAAAAACGACAGGTCCTTGCTCCGCGAAATCATGTGCGCGGGGCTAAGCCTGTCAGGATTGGGAATAGATCTCTAAGACACCTTCGCCTTCGATCGGGCGGGCCGGTCCGAATAGCTTCTCGAACCGACTTCTTCGACAAGACGGACCGTCGCGAAGAGCCGCAACCGTCACGTCGGTAGCGACAATAGCATAAAATTCAGCCCTATGAAAGGGTTGCGTCCGGCAATGCGCGGCGCGCCGCCAAGCTTTCGCGGCCTGGCGGGGGATCAAGCTTGAGAAATCGAGGCTGGGGTTAGGAACCCTTGCCCGGCTTTTCGCTGAAGTACTTCTCGAACTTGTCGGTCTCGCGCTCGAAATCCTCGCGGTCGGCGGGCGGCTCGCCCTTGACCGTGATGTTCGGCCAGACCTTGGCGTAGTCGGCGTTGATCTTCAGCCACTTGCCGTCCGCCTCGTCCTCGGTGTCGGGCTTGATGGCGTCGATCGGGCACTCGGGTTCGCAGACCCCGCAGTCGATGCATTCGTCCGGATTGATGACGAGGAAGTTCTCGCCCTCGTAGAAGCAGTCGACCGGGCACACCTCCACGCAATCCATGAACTTGCAGCGGACGCAGGCGTCGGTGACGATGTAGGTCATCGAAAACTCGGGAAGAGGATCGGACAAGTAAAGCGCGGGGCGTTTTCGGAGCCCCGGCCCGGCTTGTCAATGCGGCTTGGCCGCCCGCGCGCCCAGGAATTCTCAACGCATGGCCAGTGTGGGCCGTCTTTCTGCGCTCGCGCGTTCCTTGAGGAGCGACAATGCGTCCTGACGCTGTGTGGTCGTCGCAAACACTTTCTTATCGAACGAACACCAATATGTGGGATTGGAAACGCTCAATAAAAACAAAGTCGGAAAGCCGACACGCATGAAGACTGAAGCCTTGGCTATCCAACCGATCCTGGAAGCCGATACCGCCACGCGCGCCCTGTCCAAGGCGCGTGCGCGCGCGTTCGGCGAATTCATTCGCGAGATTCCGTTCGCCGCGGCCCTGCTGGACCGCGACCTGACGCTGGTCGCGGTCAGCCGCGAGTGGGCGGCGCAAGGGATCGCGCCCAGCCTGACGATCGGCGACGACGCCGGGGCCGGCGGCTTGGTGGCCTCCGAGGACGTCGGGGTGCTGCTGGCCTGCGCCGAGGAAGGCGTCGCCTTCTCGCGCTACCTGCCGACCCTGGACGCCGAGGGCGTTCAGCACGTGTGGCGCACCGAGTTCAGCGCCTGCCGAGATGGAGACGATAGCTACGCGGTGATGATCACCGCCCGCGACGTGACGGGCTATGCCGATAGCGTGCTGCGCGCCGAGCGCGACAAGCAGCGCCTGACCATGGCCCTGGAGCTGGACGACCTGCTGGTCCGTGAATACGACCTGCGGACCAAGGCGCTCTATTTCTCGGGCAACGCGCCCGAGCTGCAGAAATACTGCGTCTTCAAGGACGATCCGCTGGACATCGTCCATCCCGACGACCGCCAGCGCTGCGCCGACCTGGTGGCCAGCCGCAAGATCGGCGAGGCGCGGGTCTTCGAGTTCAAGCTCAATCGTCCCGACGGGATCGAGACCTGGGTCCGCTCGGTCGGCAAGGTGTTCGTCGGCGCCGACGGCAGACCCGAGAAACTGGTCAACCTGTTCAAGGACATCACCGACCGCCGCCGGCACACCGAGGCGATCGAGACCCTGGCCTTCCGTGACGCGCTCACCGGCCTGCCCAACCGCGCCCTGTTCCAGCACCGTTTCCAGGAGGCCGTGCTGGCGTCCGAGAGCCTGGGCGAGATGTTCGGCCTGATCATGATCGACGTCGATCACTTCAAGGACATCAACGACACCCTGGGCCATGACGCCGGCGACGAATTGCTCAAGCGCCTGGCCGGCATGCTGCAGCACGCCTTCCGCAGCAACGACACCGTCGCGCGCCTGGGCGGCGACGAGTTCGCGGTGATCCTGCGCGGCCTGCACGGCGAGGCCGACATGCTGCGGCCGATTGTCAAGCTGCAGGATCTGCTGCGTCAGCCGATCGAACATGGCGGCCGCAGCTTCACGGCCAGCGCCAGCATCGGGGCGGCCCTGCACGGCGACCCGGACGCCGATCCGGCTCACATGATCAAGAACGCCGACATCGCGCTGTATCGCGCCAAGGAGGCCGGTCGGAACCGCAGCATCGTGTTCGAGCCGTCGATGCGCTCGGAGGTCGAGCAGCGGATCGAGCTGCTGCGCGATGTCCGCATGGCCCTGGCCGACGGCGAGTTCACCCTGTTCTACCAACCGGTCGTCGATATCCGCGAGAACAAGGTCGCCGGTTTCGAGGCCCTGATGCGCTGGATCCACCCCGAGCAGGGCGTGCTGACCCCGGCCCGCTTCATGCCGGCCTTCGAGGACCAGGACCTGTCCTTGAAGCTGGGCGATGTCGCCTTCGAGGCGGCGCTACGCCAGATGCGCGAGTGGCTGGACCAGGGCGTCGAGTTCGGCCGCGTGGCGGTCAATATCAGCTCGGCCCAGTTCCGCTCAGGTCGCCTGGCCCAGGAGATCCAGGAGCGTCTGGCCCGCTGGAACGTGCCGTGCGAGCGCCTGACCATCGAGGTCACCGAGAACGTCTATATGGGCTGGGGCTCGGACCTGGTCAGCAGCACGGTCAAGCAGCTGCACGACGCCGGCGTGATGATCGCGCTGGACGACTTCGGCACCGGCTACGCCAGCTTGGCCAATCTGCGCCAGTTCCCGATCGACCGCCTGAAGATCGACAAGTCCTTCGTCCAGAACACCGAGGACGAGGCCATCGTGAAGGCCGTCATCACGCTCGGCACCTCCATGGGCATGAAGGTCGTGGCCGAGGGCGTCGAGGACGCCGACCAGTTGAAGGCGCTCGAGCACTATGGCTGCGACCAGGTGCAGGGCTATCACTTCGGCCGGCCGATGCCGGCGGACCAGGTGGCGGGCTTCCTGAAGGGCTTCGGGGCCAACCCTTAGTGGCCTAGCGCCGCCGGCTTCGTTAGCCTCGCGGCATGACACTGACGGTGCGCAAGGTTCTGGGCCGCTCTCGCGGCTTCGTGGGGCGATCCATCTGGGTGGTGGTCGCCATCGTGCTGCTGCAGCTGTGCGCCAGCGTGGCCTTCTACAGCGCCATCGATCGCCAGACCCTGCGCGAGGACCACGCCCGGCGGATCGGCGAGCTGCTGGTCGTCGGCGAGCGGGTCGCCAAGCTGGGCCAGGCCGATTTCGACAAGGTCATGACCTCGCACTACATGGAGGCCGAGGTCGTGGCCCTGCCGCCGGAAGGGCCGCCGGTCACGCGCGACCAAGCCGCCGAGGCTGGCGCCATCGCCGACTATGTCCGCCAGTGGGAGCCGATCCTGGCCAACCGGCCGCTGCGCCTGTGGTCCGAGAGCCGCCCCGAGGGCGGCCGCGACCTGGTCGGCGTCATGGGGCTGGAGGACGGCCGCTGGCTGACCTTCCGCTCGCGCAACTTCCCCCGGCCCTGGCCGATCGCCCTGCGCGCTGTGGCCACGACCCTGGTCTTCTCCTTGGTCTGCGTGGCCCTAGGCGCCTACGCCCTGCGCCAGCTGGGCGAGCCTTTGCGCCGTCTGACCCAGGCGTCGCGTCACGTCGGCGAGGCGCCGCCGTCGCCGATCGTGGTCGAGGGGCCCAACGACATCGTCGAGCTGGGGCGGGCCTTCAACGACATGCAGCGCCGCATCGCCGGGCTGATCGAGGACCAGGCCAAGGCGATGGAGGCGCTCAGCCACGACCTGCGCACGCCCTTGGCCCGCATGACCCTGGCGGCGGACTATATCGAGCCCGACGACATCAAGGCGCTGATCTCTGACAATGTCGGCGAGCTGGACGCGATGCTGAAGTCGCTGGCCGACTGGCTGCGCGCCCAGCACTCGGCCAGCACCGCCGAGGTCGTCGATCTGCCCTCGCTGATCCAGGGGATCACGGCCCGCTGGCCGGACGCCGTGCGCTACGAGGGCGGCCAGAGCCTGGAGGTCATCACCCATCGCGGCCCGCTGGAGCAGGCGCTGATCCGCCTCATCGACAACGCCGTGCGCTTCGGCGGGCAAGCCAGGGTGCGGCTGATCGACGGTCCGGACGGCCCGCTGATCGAGGTGCTGGACCAGGGGCCGGGCCTGACCGCCGACGCCATGGCGCGGATCTACGAGCCGTTCTTCCGGGGCGATGCGGCGCGGGCGCGCGATACCGGCGGGTTCGGTCTGGGCATCCCGACGGCTGAGCGGCTGATCAAGCGGTTTGGCGGCAAGCTGGTGATCGGCAACCGCGAGGGCGGCGGGGTCAGCGCGAGGATTTGGCCGCCTCTCCCAACCCCTCTCTCATAGAGAGAGGGTATCAAGGGGCGCTACCCCTCCACCGCCTCATACAGCCCGCGCGCCTCGGTCGCCGGACCTCGTCGTTCGCCGCAGTCCAGCACCCGCACGGCGATCAGGCGGCCGCCTAACCCGAAGACCACCAGGTCGCCAGGCTTCAGCGTTCGCGACGGCTTGTCCACCCGGCTTTCCGCGCCTGAGCGCGTCAGACGGATCCGCCCTTCGTCGACGAACTTCGCCGCCAGGGAGCGGGTCTTGAAGAACCTCGCCCGCCACAGCCAGACATCCGCGCGGACGCTTTCGCCATGGGTGTCTGTCATGACGCGGCCTTCTGGGTGGCGGACTTCTTGCGGCGGGGCTTCTTCCGTCTCGGCGGCGGCTCGGTCAGCTTGGCCAAGGCGGCGAACGGCGAGTCGGGGCGCGCCTTGACCGGCTTCTGCTCCAGCTTGGCGGCGCCGCGACGTTTCCAGACGATCGGCTGGTCGGGCTTGGCGCGGATGGCGGGGGTGTAGTCGAGCGCCCGCAGGACGCTGGAGGCCTGCTTGGCGGTCCAGCCCAGCTTTTCCAGCGCCTTGTCGGTCAGCACCACGCCGCCGTGCTGCTGCTCTGCGCGCAACAGGCCGTCCAGCTCTTCCAGCGTCTCCACCGGGATGCTGAAGCCGGCCACGGCGCGCAGGCCGCTGGCCGACAACTCGCGGGCCGACGGCGCGGGCGAGGGCAGGGGCTCCAGGGTCGTCAGCGCCCCGCGCCAACCGGTCGGGTTCAGGGCGCGGGCGCAGGCGATGGCCTCGGCCTTGATCGCGCCGGGGCAGTAGAGGCTGAACGCGCCGATCCGCACGCCCAGGCCCTTGAGGGTGCGGCGCTCGGCCTGGCTCAACGCCTTCAGCTCCGGATCGACCGGCCGCTTGTCCAGCACGCCGCCGGCTTCCAGCAGGCGGTGGGCGATGCCGCGTGGCAGGCCCTTCAGCTCGCCGCCGCCCAGGGCGCGCTCAAGCTTGCGCAGCGGGGCCAGTTGGGTGTCGACCTGGCTGGCCAGGAAGGCGTCCAGCCGCCGCTCGGCCCGCTCGCGCACGGCGGCGGGACCCAGTTCGCCCAACAGGCGGGCGCGGGGCGACAGCAGGGGCAGGTCGCGACGCACGGCCCCGGCCGCCTCGCCGCGCCACAGGATCGCGCCGTCGGGCGTCAGGGCGAAGGCGTCGTCGGCTTCGCTGGCCAGCAGGCCCAGGCGCTTGGCGATCTCGGGCCCGACCGCGCGCTGGGCGGCGTTGCGCAGGGCCTTCTCCTCCAGGGGCGAGGCGGCCTTGACCGGGGTGAAGGCCACGCCCGCCAGATGGCCGACCACATGGCCCTCGACCGTCACCTCGCCGTCCTGGCCGACGCCGGCATAGAGGGTCTCGCGCTCGCCCAGCTGCTTCATCAGCACGCTGGTGCGGCGGTCGATGAACCGCGCCATCAGCTTTTCGTGCAGGGTGTCGCTGATCCGGTCCTCCAACTGGCGGGTCAGGCCTTGCCAGTGGGCGGGGTTCCCCACCCAGTCGGGGCGGTTGGCGATGTAGCTGAGCGTGCGCACGCCCGACAGGCGGCCGGCCAGGCTGTCGATCTCGCCGTCGACGCGGTCCAGCGCCTTGTACTGGCTGTTGATCCAGTCCTCGGGCAGGCGCTTGCGGCCGGTGGTCAGGTCGTCGAACAGGGTGCGCGCCATGCGCTGGTGGTCGTCGTCGGTGGTCTTGCGGAAGTCCGGCGTCTGGCAGACGTCCCAGAGACGCAGCAGGGCCGAGCGGTCGGTCTTGCAGCGCTTGATGACGTCTTCCTGCTGAGCCAGGGCCCGCAGGGTGCGCTCGTCCAGCGCCTCCTGCGACAGCGACAGGCCATTGCGCTTGGGCGTCTCGTTTAGCGAGCGCAGCAGGCCCGGCAGCGAGCCGAAGTCTAGCCGCGGGTTGCGCCACTCGGCCTGGGTGATCGGCTCGAAGGTGTGGCTCTCGACGGCCTCGACCAGATCTTCGTCGATCTCCTCGCAGTCGCCAGTGACGCCGAAGGTGCCGTCACGAGTGTAGCGGCCCGCCCGGCCGGCGATCTGGCCGACCTCCTGCGGATAGAGCCAGCGGGTGCGCTTGCCGTCGAACTTGCGCAGGCCGGCGAAGGCCACGTGGTCGACGTCCATGTTCAGGCCCATGCCGATGGCGTCGGTGGCCACCAGGAAGTCGACCTCGCCGGACTGGTAGAGCGCGACCTGGGCGTTGCGGGTGCGGGGGCTCAAGCTCCCCATCACGACCGCCGCGCCGCCGCGCTGACGGCGGATCAGCTCGGCGATGGCGTAGACCGCGTCGGTGGAGAAGGCGACGATGGCGCTGCGGCGGGGCAGGCGGGTCAGCTTCTTGGAGCCGGCGTAGGAGAGGTTGCTGAACCGCTCGCGTCCGACGATCTCGGCGTCCGGCAGCAGGCGGCGGACCAGCGGGGCCATGGTGCCCGCGCCCAGGAACATGGTCTCGAACTTGCCGCGCGCATGCAGCAGGCGGTGGGTGAAGATGTGGCCGCGCTCGGGATCGGCGCACAGCTGGATTTCGTCGACGGCCAGGAACTCGACCTCGCGGGCCAGCGGCATGGCCTCGACCGTGCAGACGAAATAGGTCGCGCGCGGCGGGGTGATCTTCTCCTCGCCGGTGATCAGGGCCACCGAGGCCTTGCCGCGCAGCTTGACGATCCGGTCGTAAATCTCGCGCGCCAGCAGTCGCAGCGGCAGGCCGATCATGCCCGAGCCATGGGCCAGCATCCGCTCGACGGCCAGGTGGGTCTTGCCGGTGTTGGTCGGGCCCAGGACCGCGGTCAGCTTCGAAGGGGCCAGGCCGGTCGAACGGTCACTCATGGTCCAAAGGTGGGGCGGGAATCGTGGGGAGGCAAGTTGCTGGAAGGATGAAGCGCCACCTGCAATGTTGGCGAGAATGTCGGGGGGACTCGCATGAGTAAGAGGGCGGTGCCTTGGTGGGCGGGGATATTTGCGGGCGGTGTAGCGGCCGTGGTCGCAATGACTGTCGGCTATTGGTGGGAGATCGTTACGTGGCTAGTAGCCTTCGAAAAGCTAGCCAGTTGGGCGCAAGCATTTGGGGCGGTGGTAGCGATTTGGGCCGGCTTCAGGCTGGCCAGCCTAGAAGCTAGGCGTGCGCGTGAAGAAATTGTGGAGGCCCGCCGACTACAGCGCTTGGATGTTCGTGTAGCAGCTTTTGCTGCCGTTTCCGCAGCTCTAGAACGGGTAAAGCTCAATAGGGAAGCCCTGTATGATGCTGGGGGGCAACACATTGGGCAACTAAAATATTGCCGAAAGGCAATAAATCTTGAGATAGATCATCTAAAAAGTATAGCGATTTCAAATGTTGGAAGTCAGTCATTTATAAATAATTATCAGGCATTTGTAACTATTATGACTGAAATTATCGACTATGTCGATGGGCAGATTGTAGAGATATCATCTGAAGTTGATGGTGCAATTGCTTGGGATTCCTTTTTGGTGGAATATGATATCGTATGCGCAGAGTTAGATGGCCGTCTTATTAAGATGAGTGACGCATAACGGAAACTCTCTGAGGAAATAGAACTACCGCGCGAACACCACCTTGCCGTCCACCACGGTCAGCACCGGCTGGGCGGTCAGGATCTCCTTGGGCTCCACCGTCATGAAGTCCTTGTCGAAGGCGGTCAGGTCGGCCTTCTTGCCGGCTTCCAGCGTGCCCAGCTCCTTGTCGCGGAACACGGCGTAGGCGGGCGCCAGGGTCAGCATCTTCAGGGCCTCGGCGCGGGTGACGGCTTCTTCCAGGTGCCAGTCGGCGTTGGCGAAGCCGTCCAGGCTGTGGCGGTAGACGGCGGCGTAGAACTCGATGCGCGGGTCGCCGACCTCGACCGGGGCGTCCGAGCCGGCGGCCACCACGACGCCGGCCTTCAGGAAGTCCTTCCAGCGATAGCCTTCGTGCAGGCGGGCTTGGCCCAGGCGGGCGGGGGCGAAATAGAGGTCGCCGATGGCGTGGCTGGGCTGCATCGAGGCGATGACCCCCAGCTTGGCGAAGCGCGGCACGTCGGTGTCGGCGACGATCTGCGAGTGCTCGATGCGCCAGCGGGCCTTGGCGTCGCCGCCCAGGCTCTGCTCGAACCAGTCCAGGGTCATGCGGTTGCCGCGGTCGCCGATGGCGTGCATGGCGACCTGGGCGTTCACCGCCTTGGCCTGCTTCATCAGGGCCAGGCCCTTGTCCTGCGGGGTGAGCTGCAGGCCCAGGCCCTCGGCGTCGCTGTAGGGTTCAAGGAGCGCCGCGCCGCGCGAGCCCAGGGCGCCGTCCATATAGAGCTTGATGCCGCGCACCCGGATCAGACCGGTCGAGTCGGTCTGCGGGCCTTTCGCCAGCACCTCGGCCGCGCCGCTGGGGTCCATGTAGTTGTCGACGCGGATGTGGAAATTGCCCTTGGCCGCCTCGTCGCGCAGCAGGGCCAGGTCGGGGCCCATGACGCTCATATTGTCGAGCCCCGTCCAGCCACGCGAGGCGTAGAGCTGGCCGGCCTTGCGCAGGGCCTCGCGGACCAGGGCCTCGCTGGGCGGCGGGATGACCTCCTTCACCAGCTCCTGGGCGTGGTCGATCAGCATGCCGTCGGGCTGGCCGTCGGCGCCCATCAGGATCTTGCCGCCGGCCGGGGCGGTGGTGGTCGCGGTGACGCCGGCCTTGGCCAGGGCGGCGCTGGAGGCGACGCTGGCGTGGCCGTCCGAGCGGCCCAGCACGATGATCCGGCCCGGCGCGGCGGCGTCCAGGTCGGCCTTGGTCGGGAAGCGCTTCTCGGGCCAGTGGGTCTCGATCCAGCCCCGGCCATAGATCGCGCCCTCGGGATGGGCGGCGGCATAGGCCTTCACCGTGGCCACCAGCTCGGCCAGCGACTTGGTCTGGTCGAGATTGAGCGTCAGTTCGCGCAGGCCGATGCCGGTCAGGTGGGCGTGGGCGTCGACGAAGCCCGGATAGGCGGCCGCGCCCTTCAGGTCGATGTCCTTGGCGTCCTTGGCGGCCTTGCTCTTGGCCGTGGCCAGATCGCCGACGAACAGGATCTTGTCGTCGCGCAGCAGCACCGCCTGGGCGGTCGGCTTGGCCTCGACGCCGGTGTGGATCGGGCCGCCGTGGATGAGGATGTCGCCGGCATGAGCGGTCGAAAGCGAGGTCGCGGCCAGGAAGGCGGCGAGGACGAAACGGCGCAAGGTAAGTTCCCCCGGAACAGCAAGTTCCGGAAATCGTAAGGGCGGCCCCTCCCAAGTCGCAACAGGCCTGCTATTTTTTCGTCATGAGCGCCCAGCGTTTCACCTTTTTCGACACGATCATCGGCCGCTGCGGCATCGGCTGGGGCGCGAGCGGGCTGATCGGCCTGCAATTGCCGGAGAGCACGCCGGGCGCGGCCTGGGCGCGTCTGCGCAAGCGGTTCCCCGACGCGGTCGAGGCCGAGCCGTCCGCCGAGATCGAGGCGGTGATCGAGCGCATCCGCGACCTGCTGTCCGGCGGCAAGGACGACCTGGCCGACATTCCGCTCGACCTGGACGGCCAGCCGACCTTCAACCTGCGGGTCTACGAGATCGCCCGGGCCATCACGCCGGGCGAAACCTCGACCTATGGCGAGGTGGCGAAGGCCATGGGCGAGCCGGGCGCGGCGCGGGCCGTCGGCAAGGCCCTGGGTGAAAATCCCTGGCCGATCGTGGTGCCCTGTCACCGTGTGCTGGGCGCGTCGGGCAAGAGCATGGGCGGCTTCTCGGCGCCGGGCGGGGCGGAGACCAAGGCCAAGCTGCTGACGATCGAGAAGGCGCGGACGGATGCGGTTCCGACGCTGTTTGATCTGGAGTTCTCGGTGGCGCCTCGGCGGGGGAGCTGAGGGACCGCAACCTCGTCCTTCGACAAGCTCAGGATGAGGTTTCTACTGAATCGCCCTCAAAATTAGTCCTCACCCCGAGCCTGTCGAAGGGCGAGGGCGGGCCCTGAGCGTCGCACATTCTGGGAAGCCAGGAACACCATCCGTCCACGCCTCTTAACGCGCGGTAACGCTTCCTCGAACAGGCGCGAAACGAATCAGGACCGAATCGGCGACGTTCGCCAATTCGGTGTTTGTTCCCTACAAGCTATTGTAGCTTAAAGCGGATTAACCACAAATCGGTTTCGCGAGGGGCGGCTACTTCGCCGCCGTATCCGCGGCTTTCTCCGCCGGCTTTTCTTCCGGCGCGCACTCGGCCGAGACGCGCTTGGCGTCCATGCTGCCGGCCAGGTTCATGCCGCTGATGGTCTTGAGGTGGATGTTCATCCGGAAGCTCTCGGGCGTGTACGTGCCTTCGGCCGACACCGGCGAGACGCGGTCCTTCTTGTCGGTCCAGGTGCCCTTCAGCTGGATCTTGCCGTCCTTGACCACATTGGTCGTGTAGTCGCAGCGATAGCGCTTGGTGCAGATGCCGCGCGAGAACTGCTCGGCGTCGGCGGGCTTGAGGCACTTGCTCTCGCTGCTAACCGGAATGACGCCGACCTTGTAGTCGTACTCCCACTGGCCGGGGAGAATCGTGGACTTGGCGGAAGAGGCCGCCGCCGCGCGGATCACGGGCTGGGCCAGGACGGCGCCCCCCGCGGCGAGCACCAGAACAGAAGCGGCGAGGGCGGTCGAACGCATGCGGCGGGTCTCCTTCATACCGCTCTTATATAGAGTGGCATATGAACCGTGCTTGAAGGCGGAGGTTGGGCGGCGGGTTCCTCGACGCAAGAGAGACGCGCCCGGGGCGTTTGCGCCAGACCCGCCTTGACTCATGGGCGGCCCTTCGCCTATATCGCCCGCTCTCGCGCGGTCGGCCTGGTCCAACCGTGTGTCCGAATTCATATCTTATCGGAACCAGGCTCTTCATCGAGCCAGACGGTTTCGCCCAAGCCAAGGTAACCACCATGTCGCGCCGTTGCGAACTTACCGGTATCGGTCCGATGGTCGGCCACAATGTGAGCCACTCGAACATCAAGACCAAGCGCCGCTTCCTGCCGGCCCTGTCGCCCGCCACGCTCCAGTCGGAGTCGCTGGGCCAGAGCTTCCGCCTGCGCATCAGCAACGCTGCTCTGCGTACGCTGGACTTCAAGGGCGGCCTGGACGTGTTCCTGCTGGGCGCCAAGGACGAGCAGCTGTCGCCGCGCGCCCTGAAGATCAAGTCGCAGGTCAAGGCCAAGGCCAAGGCCGTCGCGCAAGCCGCCTAAGCGGCTTTCGGCCTTTCCAAGGCTGATCTACGAAAGCCCGCCGGGGTCATTCCCGGCGGGCTTTTCGTCGTTCCCGCTTCAAGGCGTCGAATATGGGTTGAAAATCACTTATGCTCAAAGTTAGCATAAGCTCGTCGCTGGATAGACCGGCGGCGTCAACCAGCGTGAGGGAGCCTCATGCGCTACGACTATCTCGTCCTGATCGGACGCTTCCAGCCGTTTCACAACGGCCACTTGTCGGTGCTGAGCCACGCGCTGCGTCTGGCCGAAAAGGTCGTCGTCCTGGTCGGCAGCGCCGGCCAGCCGCGCACCACCCGCAATCCCTTCAACAGCAGCGAACGCGCCGTGATGATCCGCGCCGCCGCTGGCGACGAGGCCGGGCGGCTGATCGTCAAGCCGCTGCGCGACCGGCTCTATAACGAGACCGTCTGGGTCGCCGACGTCCAGCGCCTGGTCGTCGAGACGCTGGAAGCCGACGGCGCGGGTTCCGACGCCAAGATAGGTCTGATCGGCCGCGACAAGGACGGCGCGACCGGCGCCTATCTGGCCGCCTTCCCGCAATGGCCGCTGGTCGACGTGCAGCACACCGACGTGCTGTCGGCCACTGAGCTGCGCGCCTGGCTGTTCTCCGGCGAGACCGGCGCCCTGAGGCTGGTCGAGGCCAACACCCCGCCGGCGGTGTTCGAGATGCTGGAGGCCTTCCGCGCCGGCTCGCCCGCCTATGCCCAGCTGGCCCGCGAGGACGCCTTCATGCGGACCTATCGCCAGAGCTGGGCCGCCGCGCCCTATGCGCCGACCTTCGTCACCGCCGACTCGGTGGTCGTCCATTCCGGCCACGTGCTGCTGGTCCGTCGCCGGGCCGAGCCGGGCAAGGGGCTGTGGGCCCTGCCGGGCGGCTTCGTCGAGCAGGACGAGACCGTGCAGGCGGCCGCGATCCGCGAGCTGCAGGAAGAGACCCGCGTGAAGATCCCGCCGGCCGTGCTGCGCGGCTCGATCAAGGCTCGGCAGGTGTTCGATTATCCGGGCCGCTCGCTGCGGGGCCGCACGATCACCCACGCCTTCCACTTCGACTTCCCGACCGGCGACCTGCCCAAGGTCCGCGCCGCCGACGACGCCGATCGGGTCCGCTGGGTCCCGCTCAGCGAGGCGATGCTGATGGAGGAGCAGTTTTTCGAGGATCACTTCCACATCCTCGAGCACTTCGTCGGATCCGCTTAAGGGCGGCGCCTGACCTCAACCCCTTGTCACGCCGTCCCGATAGACGGGGCGGCCAGTCCTCCGCGTGAAGGAGCTTCCGCGATGTTCGACAACCTCGTCCTCAACACCGACAGCTACAAGGCCAGCCACTGGCTGCAATATCCGCCCGGGACCACCGGCGCCTTCTCGTATGTCGAGAGCCGGGGCGGGCGCTATGACCGCACGGTCTTCTTCGGCCTGCAGGCGATTTTGAAGAGCCAACTGGCTCAGCCCGTCACCCACGCCATGATCGACGAGGCCGCCGCGCTGCTGGCCCTGCACGGCGAGCCCTTCAACGAGGCTGGCTGGCGGCGGATCGTCGACGTCCATGGCGGCCGCCTGCCGGTGCGGATCCGCGCCGTGGCGGAGGGGACGGTCGTGCCGACCCACCAGGCGCTGATGACGATCGAGAGCACCGATCCGGAATGCTACTGGCTGCCGTCCTATCTGGAGACCCTGCTGCTGCGGGTCTGGTATCCGGTGACGGTCGCCACGATCAGCTGGCACGTGAAGCAGACGATCAAGGCGGCGCTGGAAGCGACGAGCGACAACGCCGCCGCCGAGCTGCCCTTCAAGCTGCACGACTTCGGGGCGCGGGGCGTCTCCAGCCAGGAATCGGCGGCCATCGGCGGCCTGGCGCACCTGGTGAACTTCCAGGGCAGCGACACGCTGAGCGCCGTGCTGGCCGGCCGCGCCTGGTACAACGAGCCGATGGCCGCCTTCTCGATCCCGGCCGCCGAGCACAGCACCATCACCAGCTGGGGCCGGCCGAACGAGGCCCTGGCCTATCGCAACATGCTGACCCGCTTCGGCAAGCCGGGCGCGCTGTTCTCGGTGGTGTCGGACAGCTACGACCTGTTCCATGCGGTGCGGAACCTGTGGGGCGGTGAGCTGAAGCAGGCGGTGATCGACAGCGGCGCGACCCTGGTGGTGCGACCCGACTCGGGCGACCCGGTCACGGTGGTGGCCGAGACGCTGAAGATTCTCGACGAGACCTTCGGTTCGACGGTGAACGGCAAGGGCTACAAGGTGCTGAACCACGTCCGGGTGATCCAGGGCGACGGGGTCAATCCGGTCAGCATCGCCGCCATCCTCGACCGCATCGTCGCCGACGGCTTCAGCGCCGAGAACCTGGCCTTCGGCATGGGTGGCGGCCTGTTGCAGCAGCTGGACCGCGACACCCAGAAGTTCGCCCTCAAGTGTTCGGCGGCCAAGGTCGATGGGCAGTGGATCGACGTCAGCAAGGACCCGGCGACCGATCCCGGCAAGCGCTCGAAGGCCGGGCGGCTGGCCTTGCTGGTCGATGAGGCGGGGGCTTACCGCACCGTGGCCCTGGCCGAGGGGCAGGCTGGCGAACCCGGCTGGCGCGACGCCATGGTCACGGTCTGGGAGGATGGGGCGCTGCTGGTCGACCAGACCCTGGCGGACATCCGCGCCCGCAGCGAGGCCTGAACAAGCAAAACCCGCCGCGACCTGTGCCGCGGCGGGTTTTGAACGCTTGGTACTGGGTAGGCTGCGTCAGCGCTTAGCGCGCGACGACGGCGCTCGAAGCCGGGTTGGCCGCGTTGTAGGCGGTCAGGGCCGGGTTGTTCATCTTGGCGACGGCGTCGTTGACCGAGGCGCGGATGCAGGCCGGGTACAGGTAGCCGGCGAGGGCTTCGCCACGGATGTCCTGCCAGCAGACGGTCGAGGCGGCCTTGACGATGTCGGCGCGAACTTCGGCGGCCGACTTGCCGGCGACCTTGACGCGGACTTCAGCGGCCGAAGCCGGAGCGGCGGCGAACAGGGCGATGGCCGAAGCGGCCAGAACGATGGAGCGGATCATAGTCGATGTTCCGAAAGGGGGTTGTGATCAACCACCTCCAGACGCGTTCCTCTGACGGCCCGTCCCCGGTCTATCGCCTGCTCAGCCCGTCGCGTTGCATATAGCAACGTTCTCGTGGGTTATCAACGATTATGTTGCGGCGCACCTAAGGTGGAGCTGAGCGGTTGTTTCGCGTGCGAACAACCGATTGCAGGCATGAAAAAGCCCGCGAAACCGAGGTTTCGCGGGCTCTGTCAGGATGCGCTGACCGCTGTTTAGCGGGTGGCGACCTTCACGAAATAGACGTCGCGGCCCTGGGCCTTGTCGTAGGCGATCAGGTCGCGGCTGTGGGCGCGGCTGATGGCGTCGCGGGCGACGTCGCGCACGCAGTAGGGGGCGATCTGGACGGCGTAGGGGTTGCCGACGAGGTCTTCCTGGCACAGCTGCTTGGCGGCCTGGACGATTTCGGCGTGCACGGTGGCGGTGTCGCGACCGGCGACCTTGACCTTGATTTCGCCGGCGCTGGCCGAGGTGGCGACGGTGGTGGCCATCAGGGCCGACAGAGCGATAACGAGCAGACGGATCATGTTGATAGTCCCGGAAAGGAGGTTGAGTTCAACCGCCTCCCGACGCGTTCCTCTGACGGTCGCAGGTTCTCGCCCTCGTCGCCCCGTCGAGGTCCTGTGTACGTGACACCGGTGTCTATTTCAATGGTCAAGTCGCAGATTGCGACAAAAAGTCCAATACAATCATATAGTTGGCAATGAAACCGTATCGTCCGTAACGAAACGGTTTTTAGCGCCGCCGAACAGGCTTGCGCGGCGGCTTGGGTGGCATCGGCTCGGGCAACGGCGGGGCCACCCAGTCGAAGGCCAGGAGCAGGGTGCGCTGGTTGTTGCTGACCGCGCCGTCGTCCGAGATCAGGTAGATGCGCGTCGAGCCGGCCGGGGCTCCCGCCGGCGCGCCCGTCAGGGACACGCCCTCGAAGTTGTCGCGCGGCATGGCGCCTTCGATGTGCAGGGCCGCCGACGTGCGTTGCTGGGCCAGCGGCTTGGTCGGGTCAGAGATGAACCGCACCACCGAGCGCCAGCCGCGCACGGGGTCATAGCCGCGATGCAGGGTGGCGACGGCCGCGCCCGCGAAGGGCGCGAAGCCCGTCAGACCCCAGGTGAAGTCCGGACCCGACTGCGGCGGCAGCGACTTGCAGTCGGCCGACAGCTTGCACAGCCACACCTCGCCCTCCTCGCCGCCGACGATGTAGGCGTCGGGACCGGCGGCCGGATAGGCCGAGATCGCCTCCATGCCCTCGTTGTCGGGGAAGATGGTGGCGGGCTTGGGCGCGGGGGCGGGCAGGCTCCAGGTCCCGTCGGGGCCGACGGCGTAGCGCCAGATGCGGTGGTCGCGCTCGAAGCTGACCAGACGGTCGCCGTTGGGCAGCACGGCCAGGCCCTCGGCGTCGGTGTGCTGCTTGTTCTGCAAGGCCTGGCCGTCCGGGCCCTTGAGCGGCCACAGCTTGGTCTCGGTCAGGCCGACCAGCTTGCCGGTAGCATCGAGCGCGACCTTGGCCTCGAAGACGTCGCCTTCGTCGCTGATCGCCGTCAGACGGCCGTCGCCGGTCACCGACAGGTCCGACAGGCCGTGCAGGCGCGAGGTGGTCGTGCTGGTCAGCCACAGGCCGCCGGCATAGGTGAAGCCGCCGCCGACATCGGTCTTGGCCGGGTTGGCGGCGTCCAGCGGCACGGGCGTGGCGGTGACGGTGATCTCCGGCCCGGCCTTCACGGGCGCGGGGGGCGTGGCGACCACGGGCGGCGGCGGTCTGCGCGGCGTGCACTGGGTCGCCATGCCGGACAGGCCGCCGATCATGCCGAAGGCGAGCGCGGCGCGCAGACCGATCACGCGGGGACCTTGCCGGTCTTCGGGGCTTGCGGCGTCACCACCGGCGGCGGAGCCAGCAGGCCGCGCGCGCGGGCGATCTGGCGCGGCTCTTCCTCGAACAGGGCCGCCAGCTGTTCGACCAGCACCCCGCCCAGTTGCTCGACATCGACGATGGTGACGGCGCGGCGATAGTAGCGCGTGACGTCGTGGCCGATGCCGATGGCGATCAGCTCCACGGGGCTCTTGCCCTCGATCTCACCGATGACCTGGCGCAAGTGACGCTCCAGATAGTGGCCCGAATTGACGCTCAGGGTGGAGTCGTCCACCGGCGCGCCATCGGAAATCACCATCAGAATGCGGCGGGCTTCGGGCCGGCCGATGATCCGCTGGTGCGCCCACATCAGGGCCTCGCCGTCGATGTTCTCCTTCAGGAGCCCCTCGCGCATCATCAGGCCCAGGTTCTTGCGAGCCCGGCGCCACGGGGAATCGGCGGCCTTGTAGATGATGTGGCGCAGGTCGTTCAGGCGGCCCGGCGCGGCGGGCTTGCCCTGCTTGATCCACTCGTCGCGGCTGGTGCCGCCCTTCCAGGCGCGGGTGGTGAAGCCCAGCACCTCGGTCTTGACGCCGCAGCGCTCCAGGGTGCGCGCCAGGATGTCGGCGCAGATCGCCGCCACCATGATCGGGCGGCCGCGCATCGAGCCGGAATTGTCGATCAGCAGGGTCACGACCGTGTCGCGGAACTCCTGATCCTCTTCCTGCTTGAAGGAGAGGGGGGCGGTCGGATCGATGATCACCCGCGTCAGGCGGGCGACGTCCAGCATCCCTTCCTCGAGATCGAACGTCCAGGCGCGGTTCTGCTGGGCCAGCAGGCGGCGCTGCAGCTTGTTGGCCAGGCGCGAGACGACGCTGGAGAGCGCCGACAGCTGCTGGTCCAGATAGGCGCGCAGCCGGGTCAGCTCCTCGGCGTCGCACAGGTCCTCGGCATCGACGACCTCGTCGTGGGCCGTGGTGAAGATCTTGTAGAGCGGCTCGCCGCCTTGGCTCGCGCCCGGATCGGGACGAGCGGGCTTGGCGCCGTCGCCCATCTCGGGCTGCTCGTCGCTCTCCTCGGGCTCGCCCTCTTGGTCCGACTGGACCATCTCCTCGTCGCCGGCCTCGGTCTCGCGGTCGGAGCTCTCGCTCTCCTGCGGGGACGAGCCCTCGGGCTGTTCGCCTTCGCCTTCGCCCTGATCCTCGTCGGAATTCTCGGTCGCGCCTTCCTCTTCGCCGTCGTCCTCGTCGGCGCTTTCGGTGGCGTCGGACATCTCTTCGCCGAGGTCCAGGTCGCGCAGGATCTCGCGGGTCACCCGGGCGAAGGCGGCCTGGTCGTCGATGGCGGCGGCCAGGCGGTCCAGGTCCTTGCCGGCCCGCATCTCGATGTCGTTGCGCAGGATGTCGACCAGGGCCTTGGCCCCGTCCGGCGGCGCATCGCCCGTCAGGCGCTCGCGGACCATCAGGCCCAGGATCTCGGCCATGGGCGCGGACTGGCGGTCGGTGGCGACGGCGCGGGTCAGGCCCTGCTTCTCCAGCCGCGCTTCGAGGGCGGCGGTGAGGTTGCCGCGCACGCCGCCCAGGGCGTTGGCGCCGATCGCTTCCAGACGCGCCTGCTCGATCGACTCGAAAGCCGCCTGGCCGTCAGGCGAGGAGGGGCGAGCGCGAGCGTGGGCTACGGGATCGTGGTGGGCCAGGCGCAGGGCCATCTGGTCGGCCAGGCCCCGGATGCGCGCGGCTTCCTTGGAATTAAGGTCGCGCGGCGGGTGCGGCAGGATCGCTCGCTTGCCGAGCAGCTGCGGGCCATCGCCCGAGAACACGACCTCGAGGTCGGGCGTCTCGGCGAGCGAGCGCGCGGCGTGCGCCAGGGCGCGCTTGAAGGGTTCGGTCGGGCTTTCGGGCTTGGAGGCCATGGCTTTCGAGTTAGCGGGGCCGGGCGGCGAAAACAAGGAACGCCGTGCTTGAGAGAGACGTTGATTTCCCAACGGCGCCGCTAAGGCGCTCCTGAAAGGAACGACAAATGCTCAAGTGGGCTCTCATTCTAGCCGTCGTCGCCATCATCGCCGGGGCCTTGGGCTTCACCGGCATCGCCGGCGCGGCGGCGGGCGTCGCCAAGATCCTGTTCTTCCTGTTCCTGATCGGCTTCGTGATCTTCGCCCTGCTGGGCGTGACCGTGTTCAAGGCGGCGGCAGGCTCGAAATAGCCGCCGCGCGCCTTGCGCGGGCCGGAGCGGACGTCGACTTCCGTGGCCGGCATCAGTGTGGCGCTAGGACCTCGTGGGAGAGGTCCTAGCGTCCCGCGTTGTTACTTGGCGGCGTACGCCTTGGCCTGACGGGCCACCAGGGCGTTCAAGTCGCCCATCTCCACATTGACGTCGATCAGGTGCAGGCCCCAGTCCTTCAGGACGTTGCCGGCCACCATGACGTCGCCGGTGATCTCGTCGGTGCGCGGATCGGCCGGATCGGCGTTCACCTTGACCGACAGATAGGTGAAGTCGCCGGCGCTGACGCACTGGGCCGAGATCAGGCCGGGCAGCGAGACGAACGGCGTGGTGACCTTCAGGTCCTTGGCGAATGGCTTGGGCTCGCCGCTCGACAGGAAGCTCTTGCTGCTCAGATAGGCGTGGACCGGCGTTTCGTCGGTCGAGGCCTTGCCGGCCACCAGGGCGGCCGGGTTCACGCAGCCGGCGCGATGGCCCTGCTCGTCGGTCTTGCCGAAGCGGCTGTTGGCCGGCGGCGGGCTGCTGGCGCGGAACGAGACATAGGTCACCAGGCACCCGGCCTGATCGGCCTTGTCGCACAGCGGGATCGAGCCGTACTTGCCGTCGGTCACCAGCGTGTTCATGCCGATCACATAGGCCGAGATCATCTGCTTCTGGGCCGGCTTGCCGTCGATCTCGTTCTTCAAGAGGTCAAGCAGCATCCGCGAGCCCTGGCTGTGGCCCAGCAGGACGACGCCCCTAGCCTTCCCATTGGGGCCCTTGTTCTCGTTGGCCAGGTACCAGCGCCAGGCGTCGCGGACGTCGCCATAGGCCAGGACGCCGTTGCCCGGCGAGGGCTGGCCCATCATCACCGCGCGCAGGGCCGCCAGCGTCACCTGGCGGTACATCGGCGCGAACACCCGGCACTGGCCGCCGAAGCGGGCCAGCTGCTGCTCGACCACGCGGCGCTCGGCCTCGTCGATGACCATGTCGCTGTTGCCGCCCGGATCGGTCGAGACGGTTGGGTAGATGTAGAAGCAGTCATAGGCGGGGGCGGCGGCGAGCTTGAAGGCCTCGGTCGAGGTCTTGCCGTCGGCCTGGACGATGGTGGTGGTCTGGTCGACCGCGCAGGCGTCGGCTCGGCCCGGCAGGCACAGCCAGTTGTCCTTCTTGCCGTAGTCGTTCGGCGCGATATTGGCCGGCGCCTGGGCGCAGGCCGCGCTGGTCAGGGCCAGGCCGGCCGTCAGGATCATAGCGGCTAGGATTTTCGCCATCGTCTTCCCCTCCAAACACTTGTTTGGCGCGGACAATGGCCGAGAGAACGGCGCTCGCCAAGGGGGCTTGGAGCGGCCTTGGCGCCAGGCTTGCGACGGAGGGGCGGACTGTCCCGCTGAGGGACGTTCCGTATTTCGTATCGAGGCCGGCCATGAGCCCCAAGACCCCTGTCCGCATCGCCATTCTGGCCGCTTTCGCCAGCATCAGCCTGGTTTCGCCCGTGTTGGCCGACGGCTATGAGCGCGCGCCGGTCCATGCTGTTCATGCGCCAAAACGGGTCACCACGCGCACCAAGGTCGTCTATGTCGATCGCGTCGTGGAGCGGAAGGTGCCGGTCTATGTCGATCGTCCCACCACCCAGATCGTCGAGAAGGTGGTCGAGAAGCCGGTGATCGTCGAACGCCCGGTCGTGGTCGAGAAGCGCATCGAGGTGCCGGTCGAGAAGCTGGTCCAGGTCCCGGTCGAGAAGATCGTGGAGCGCCCCGTCTACATCGATCGCCCGGTGGAGAAGATCGTCGAGAAGCGCGTGGAAGTGCCGGTCGATCGTCCGGTCTATATCGACCGTCCCGTGCCGGTGGATCGCCCCGTTCCCGTGCCCGTCGAGCGTCCGGTTCCGACCCCGGTTCCCGCGGTCACGCAATGCCAGCAGGGCTGCTCGGGTCCCGGCGGCGAGGTGGTCGACCGGATCATCCAGGTGCCGGTCTATGTCTATGTCGATCGCCCCGTGGACCGTCCGGTCCCCGTGGATCGTCCGGTCTATGTGCCGGTCCCGCAGCAGGGCGGCTGCCAACCGCACGTCTGCGGCGGCGCGGTCTACCAGCAACAATGCAGCCCCTGCGGCGGCCAACGCTATGAAGACAGCTATTACGAGGAGAGCCGCGAGCGCTCGTCCTATGACTATTCGGGTTCGCGCTACAGCGCCGGCGGCGGCTGGAACGCCGGTTCGGCCGGCAGCTCGGCCTGGGGCAACTATGTCGAGCCTCCGCCGCTGCCGATGGGCTATATCGGCGCGCAGTCGGGCGGACGTGGCGGCGGCTACGGCGGTCCGGGCCTCGCCGGCGGTGGCGGCTATGCGGGCGGTTCCGCCGGCGGCTACTCGCGTGGCTATGCGTCGAGCTCGGCGTCGGCTTCAGCCTCGGCGTCGTCCTCGGTCCGCATCGGCGGCGGCTATCATGGCGGTGGCGGCGGCAAGGGCGGCTGCAGCGCTTGCGGTGGCGGCCGCCACTAAAAGCCTTCCCTAAGTTCCAAAGCCACAATCCTTGTCATCCCGGAAAGCCCGCAGGGCTTGTCCGGGACCCAGGGGCCAAGCCCCGCGCGGTTGCCCCTGGGTCCCGGCTCTCCGCTTCGCTACGGCCGGGATGACAAAGAGATGAGAGGTTTTGGATGAACCCAGACCTCAGGCCTCAGCCCTAGAGCGACAGCCAGCGCCTGGGGCTCTTGTCGCCCAGGGCGCGGGCTTCGCCGGGCCGCAGGCCCAGCTCGCGCATCCGATAGGCGACGATCTCGCGCAGGGCCTCGACGGGCTCCTTGCCGGCGACGGGGCTCGAGGCCACCGAGCCGGCGTTCATCGCCATGTCCACGGCGCTCCACTCGGCCTGGGCGCGATCGGCTTTCCCCACGGCGAAGTAGTGGCGGACGGGCATGCGCTCGCCCGGGACCTCGACCATCACGCCGATGACCCAGCCTTGGACGATGAGATCGGCGTCGGGGCGTTGGCGGAACATGGCAGCGCATGTAGCGCTCGCCTGGCCCCACGGATAGGGGCTCTAGCCGATCAGCTGGAACGCCGCCTGGCTGATCAGGCCCAGCACCAGCCAGGCCGAGACAGCCACCACGATGAGATTGGTGCGCGGGGCGCGGCGCCGACGATGGGTGGGATACATACGCACGAACGACATTTCAGCCTCCATGCCCTGAAGTGTGAGCGAGAGGTTAACGCCGAACCTTCGCCTTGGTTCTCGCCCGTCACGGGAGTGTGAGACCGTCGTTATGCGGACAAAGAAAAAGGGCGGAGCCTCGCGGCCCCGCCCTTCTCATTTTCAGCGGTAGGCTGAACTTCTAGATTAGAAGTCCATGTCGCCCATGCCGCCCGGCATGCCGCCGCCCGGAGCGCCACCGGCGTTCTTCTTCGGGGCTTCGACGATGGCGGCTTCCGTGGTGATCAGCAGGCCGGCCACCGAAGCGGCGTCTTGCAGAGCGGTGCGGACAACCTTGGCCGGGTCGATGACGCCGTCGGCGACCAGATCGACATACTGTTCGGTCTGGGCGTTGAAGCCGAAGGTCGCGTCGTCCTTTTCGAGGATCTTGCCGACCACGATCGAGCCTTCGACGCCGGCGTTTTCGGCGATCTGACGGATCGGGGCCTGCAGGGCGCGACGGACGATGGCGATGCCAGCGGTCTGGTCGTCGTTGTCGCCGGTGACGGTCGCCAGGGCCTTGGAGGCCTTCAGCAGAGCCGTGCCGCCGCCCGGGACGATGCCTTCGTCGGCGGCCGCGCGGGTCGCGTTCAGGGCGTCGTCAACGCGGTCCTTCTTTTCCTTCACTTCGACTTCGGTCGAGCCGCCGACGCGGATGACCGCAACGCCGCCGGCCAGCTTGGCCAGACGCTCTTGCAGCTTTTCCTTGTCGTAGTCCGACGTGGTGTCTTCGATCTGGCGCTTGATCTGGGCGATACGGGCTTCGATCGCTTCCTTCTCGCCAATGCCGTCCACGATCGTGGTGTCGTCCTTGGTGATCGAGACCTTCTTGGCCTTGCCGAGCATGTCGAGCGACACGTTCTCGAGCTTGATGCCCAGGTCTTCCGACACGACTTGCGCGCCGGTCAGGATGGCGATGTCTTCCAGCATGGCCTTGCGGCGATCGCCGAAGCCCGGAGCCTTGACGGCGGCGACGCGCAGGCCGCCACGCAGCTTGTTGACGACCAGCGTGGCCAGGGCCTCGCCTTCGACGTCTTCAGCGATGATGACCAGCGGGCGGCCCGACTGGACGACGGCTTCCAGCACCGGCAGCAGCGGCTGCAGCGACGACAGCTTCTTTTCGAACAGGAGGATCAGCGGCTCTTCCAGCTGAACTTCCATCTTGTCGGCGTTGGTGATGAAGTACGGCGACAGGTAGCCGCGGTCGAACTGCATGCCTTCGACGACGTCGAGTTCGGTCTCGGCGGTCTTGGCTTCTTCAACCGTGATGACGCCTTCGTTGCCGACCTTGTCCATGGCGCGAGCGATCATGTCGCCCACTTCCTTGTCGCCGTTGGCCGAGATGGTGCCGACTTGAGCGATTTCGCTGTTGGTCGTGACCTTCTTCGACGACGCCTTGATCTCGGCGACGACGATGGCGACGGCCTTGTCGATGCCGCGCTTCAGGTCCATCGGGTTCATGCCGGCGGCGACCGACTTCAGGCCTTCCTGGACGATGGCTTGAGCCAGGACCGTGGCGGTCGTGGTGCCGTCGCCGGCCTTGTCGTTGGTTTTCGAAGCGACTTCGCGGATCATCTGCGCGCCGAGGTTCTCGAACTTATCCGACAGTTCGATTTCCTTGGCGACCGAGACGCCGTCCTTGGTCGAGCGCGGGGCGCCGAACGACTTCTCGATGACCACGTTGCGGCCCTTGGGGCCCAGGGTCACCTTCACGGCGTTGGCGAGGATGTTGACGCCGCGCAGCATCTTGTCGCGCGCGTCGGAACCGAAATAAACGTCTTTAGCGGCCATGGAGGGCGCCTTTCTGAAATAGGAAATTCGAGGAAGAAAGTGTCTAGGAGGCGGGAGGGATTAGCCCTCGACCACGCCCAGGACGTCGCTTTCCTTCATGATCAGGAGGTCCTGACCGTCGACCTTCACTTCCGTGCCCGACCACTTGCCGAACAGGATGCGGTCGCCAGCCTTGACGTCCAGGGCGACGACGTCGCCCTTGTCGTTACGCGCGCCGGGGCCGACGGCGACGACTTCGCCTTCCTGCGGCTTTTCCTTGGCGGTGTCGGGGATGATGATCCCGCCCTTGGTCTTGGTTTCTTCTTCGACGCGCTTCACGAGGACGCGGTCGCCCAGGGGACGAAATTTCATGGGTGTTCTCCGTCGGAACGGTTGCAGATAAAGCGTTCGCTGGACCGGGGGAGCTGCGCTGTTAGCAGTCGCTCCCATCGAGTGCCAACGTCGGGCGTGAGTTAGGCAGGGGGCTCGGGGGAGTCAAGGACGACGCCCGCGAACTTTTCGCGAAGGGTTAACAGGGAGGGAGCTTCGATGTTCGACCACATGGGTCTCGGGACGAGCGATTACCAGCGCGCGACGGCCTTTTATGACGCCGCACTGGCGCCGCTGGGCATCCGTCAGCTCTATGTCGTGCCCAAGGAATTCACCAACGGCGTCGACGTCGTGGGCTATGGCAAGGAGCGGCCAATGTTCTGGGTGGCGGGCCAGGACCCGACCTCGGGCAAGCTGCACATCGCCTTTACGGCGGAAACCCGCGCCCAGGTCGACGCCTTCTACGAGGCGGCGCTGAAATCCGGCGGAAAAGACAACGGACCGCCCGGACTTCGCCCATATTACGATAAGGACTATTACGGCGCGTTCGTTCTGGACCCGGACGGCTTCAACGTCGAGGCTGTCTGCCGCGCGCCGGAATAGCAGCAGGAGTTCCAAGGCCCATGTCGAGCTACGTCCTGTCGCTGTTCCTGGCGGTCTTGGCCTGTGTCATCGGCGGCAGCCTGGGCGGCATGATCCTGGCGCGGCCGCAGACCATGCTGGGCCTGGCGGGTCTGGCCGACGACGACACCCCCAAGCCGCCGCTGTTCGCCGAGGGCCGCGCCCTGGGTGGGGTGCTGATCGCCTCGCACGGGGTGGCGGCGCTCTATCTGGGCTACCAACCGCGCATCGGGGCGGCGATGGCCTTGGCGCTGGCCGTCGCCTGGCTGGGCGCGGCGGCGGGCCGGGCGATCTCGGCGGCGCTGGATGGCGAGGCCGGGCGCTACAACAGCGGCGCGATGGTGTTCAACGCCTTGATCGGCGTCACGCTGAGCCTGCCGTTCTTCCAGATCGGCCGGGTGGTGCTCGAGGGCGCGCGGCTGGCTTAGAGCGCTTTCTCGTGGGTGAGCAGCCAGCGCTTGCGTTCGATGCCGCCGCCGTAGCCTGTCAGTGAACCATCCATGCCGATCACCCGGTGGCAGGGCGCGACGATGCTGAGCGGGTTGCTGCCGTTGGCGTGGCCGGCGGCGCGGACCGCCAGCGGGCGGCCGGTGCGACGGGCTAACTCCGAATAGGTGATCGTCTGGCCGGCGGGGATCGCGCACAGCGCCGTCCACACCGCGTGCTGGAAGGCCGTGCCGTTGGTGGCCCAGGCTATCGTGTTCAGGGTGTCGAGCTGGCCCGCGAAATAGGCGGCGATGGCGTCGCGGATCGCGGCGGGCGCAGCGCCGGGTTCGGGGCGCAGCGGGCCGTAGTGGGTCTTCAACAGACGGTCGAGGCGGGGCTCGTGGTCGTGGAAGTCCAGCGCGCGCAGGGCGCCGGTCTCGTCGGTGACGATCAGCAGCTCGCCGATGGGCGACGGCGCGCGGTCGAGCAGAAGACGGGCGGGACGACTCATCGGGTGAGTGTCACGCGGCGGGGCGAGAGTGTCCGCCCGGAAGTTGCGAAGTCTCCCTCCCCCTTGATGGGGGAGGGGCAGGGGTGGGGGTGACTACGGCGGTCGATGCAGCGCGACGCCGCCAACTCAGCAGATCACCCCCATCCCCAACCCTTCCCCCATCAAGGGGAAAGGGAGCCAATCAGCGGATGCCCGGCACGTGCAGCGCGGCTTCCTTCTCGGCCTTCTGCTTGAAGACCAGGTCGCCGTACTTGCCGTACTCCATCCGCGCGATCGTGCGCTGGTGGACCTCGTCCGGGCCGTCGGCCAGGCGCAGGGTGCGGATGCCGGCATAGGCCTTGGCCAGGCCGAAGTCGGTGGTCACGCCGCCGCCGCCGTGGGCCTGGATGGCGTCGTCGATGATCTTCAAGGCCAGACGCGGGGCCGCGACCTTGATCATGGCGATCTCCAGACGGGCCGACTTGTTGCCGGCCTTGTCCATCATGTCGGCGGCCTTCAGGCACAGCAGGCGGCACATCTCGATGTCGATGCGGGCGTCGGCGACGCGCTCTTCCCACACCGAGTGGTCCGAGACGTACTTACCGAAGGCTTTGCGGCTCATCAGGCGCTTGCACATCTTCTCCAGCGCGACTTCCGCCGTGCCGATGGTGCGCATGCAGTGGTGGATACGGCCGGGACCCAGGCGCCCTTGCGCGATCTCGAAGCCACGGCCTTCGCCCAGCAGCAGGGCGTCCTCGATCGGCACGCGCACGTCCTTGAGGATGACCTCGGCGTGGCCGTGCGGGGCGTCGTCATAGCCGAACACCGGCAGCATGCGGACGATCTCGATGCCCGGCGCGTCCAGCGGCACCAGGACCTGGCTCTGCTGCTGGTGGCGGCTGGCGTTGTCGGGATCGGTCTTGCCCATGACGATGGCGACCTTGCAGCGCGGATCGCCCACGCCCGAGGACCACCACTTGCGGCCGTTGATGACGTAGTGATCGCCGTCGCGCTCGATGCGGGTCTCGATATTGGTGGCGTCCGAGCTGGCCACGGCCGGTTCGGTCATCAGGAAGGCCGAGCGGATCTCGCCGTTCATCAGCGGGCGCAGCCACTTCTCCTTCTGCGCCAGCGTGCCGTAGCGCATCAGCACTTCCATGTTGCCGGTGTCGGGCGCGGAACAGTTGAAGACTTCCGACGCGAAGCCGACCTTGCCCAGCTGTTCGGCGATCAGGCTGTATTCCAGGTTGGTCAGCTGCACGCCTTCGAACTGGAAGGTGTCGTCGACATGGGTCTGGCCGCTGTGCGGCGGCATGAAGAAGTTCCACAGGCCGGCGGCCTTGGCTTTCGCCTTCAGCTCCTCGACGACCTGCACGACCTTCCAGCGCTCGGCGCCCAGGACGTTCATCTCGGCCTCATAGACCGGGATCGCCGGAACGATGTGCTCGTCCATGAACGCGGTGACGCGGTCCAGGAAGGCGCGCTGCGTGGGGGAGATATCGAAGTCCATGGTCGTTCCCTCTGCCCGGTTCTGTATGTGTCAAACGCTTGTTTGAAGTGTTTGTAGACCGGCTTGACGCGGGCGGCAAGCCTGTCGGACAACGGGACCATGCTGAACCTGACCGCCGACATCCTGCAGGGCCGCTACGTGCGGCTCGAACCGATCACCATCGATCACCGCGACGAACTGAAGGGCGCCATCGACTGCGATCCCGCCAGCTGGGAGATCATGTCGGTCAACGGCTGCGGCGAAGGGTTCGAGGACTTCTGGGGTTCGCTGCAGGGCGAGACCGACCGCGGCGAGCGCATCGGCTACGCCATCCGCCGGCTGTCGGACGGCAAGATCATCGGCACGTCCAGCTATCTGAACATCCGCCGCCTGCATGGCGGGCTGGAGATCGGCTCGACCTTCCTGAACCCCGACGCCCGCTCGGGTCCGGTCAATCCGGAGAGCAAGCGCCTGCTGCTGGCCCACGCCTTCGAGAAGGCCGGCGCCATCCGCGTCGAGTTCAACATCGACGTCCGCAACGCCCGCAGCCAGGCCGCCGTCGAGAAGCTGGGGGCCAGCAAGGAAGGCGTCCTGCGCAATCACAAGGTCACCTGGACCGGCCACATCCGTGATACGGCGGTGTTCTCGATCACCGACTACGACTGGCCGGCGATCCGCGAGCGCCTGGAATTCCGCCTTAGCGAGACGTTCGTCTAAGCTTGGCTGCGGCGCGAAATAAAACACCGTTATCCCGACGGTTGTAACCGTTCAAAAAGTTTCCGTCGCTATGGTCGGGACTCATGACGGCCATCTGTTGCCTGCGTATTCTGTTCACCGTTGGTGAAAGCCAGCCGGGTGAAGTCCCTAAGCACAAGGCTCAGGGCGTCGCGGACGCGTTCCTGAAGGCCCGCTGGCGTAAGCCGCGCAAGTGCGGGGCCGTGGCGCCGATGGCCTTCGTCCTGGCAGACAACCGCGTCGAGACCCTCGATCCCACCGAGATGCAGGCCCTGGCGGCCGAGCTGGAGAAGGTGCTCTTCCCCGGCCGTCCGATCGGCCAGATCGCGCTGATGACCTTCGAGGGCGACGAGCAGGCCGTCCTGAAATTCGCCGCCCTGACCCAAGCCGAACTCGCGGGCCTGATGGCGGGCGAGGGCTATGAAGGCCCGGCCGGCCGCGTCCACGTGGTCACCGCCGACGGCGTCGAGCCGCGCCCCAGCACCCGCGCCGAAGCCAAGACCTTCGCCGAGGACAAGGCCAGCGCCAAGAAGCAGGGCCTGACCGCCACCACGACCGTCGCGCCGGACCGTCCCGCCAAGGCCGCCGCCCCGGTTTCCACCGTCCCCCTCGCCGAGCCGGCCCCGCCGGTCGCCGCCGAGGCCGCCCCGCCTGTCGTCGCGCCCGCCGCGCCGGAACCGGCCAAGGCCGCGCCCGCGCCGGCCGCCAAGCCTGCCGCCGCCGCCGCCAAGGTCTCGGCCCCGCCGCCGCCGGCCGAGACCGGCTGGTGGGGCGTCCACGACCTGATCCAGGGGACCTTCGTCGGCTCCGCCATCGCCATGCGCTCGGACCTCATCGGTCCGCCGCCCGAGGACGACGGCAAGCTGCTGAAGCGCGACCTGGTCTGCCTGACCGACACGCAGGCGGCCCTGAAGACCGCCGCCTTCGGCGAGATCTTCGTGCCGTTCGGCTTCTGGAACCTGACCACCCCGGCTTCGCAGGAGGCCTATAAGAGCCGCCTGTCGCGCTACCCGCTGGACCAGCGGCCGCGCCTGACCGCCACCATCTACGCCACGCCGCGCGAGGCCTCGATCGGCATGCTGCAGCAGATGCGCCTGTTCCTGAACGGCAGCTTCTCGCGGATGGATGTCCAGGTCACCGACCCGACCTTCCCGATCCAGGGGCTGCCGCCCGAACTGGTCGACACCATCACCCTGGTCCTGAACGGCGAGACCGAGCACGACCGGCTGAAGGAAATCCTGAAGTTCGTCGAGCGCAAGTCCGCCTACGTCGCCAAGGAAGTCGGCCAGGCCGTGGCCAATGTCTCCTCGGCGGTCGAGCTGGAAGCCTGCAAGGCGGCCGGCATCGCCCTCGTGCGCGGCCCGGCGGTCACCGAGTTCCTGGACAAGCCGGTCGCCAGCCCTGACGGCGCGGTCCTGGTGGCGGCGAACGCCGCTTAAGGTTTCGGCATCTCGAAGGTGAAGACCACGCTCTCGGCCGAGCGTTGGCTGGGGCCGTGGAACACCGCCTCGATATTGTTGCCGTCCGGATCGTACAGGAACGCGGCGTAGTAGCCTGGATGATAAGGCCGCTCGCCCGGCCCGCCATTGTCGCGGCCACCGGCTTCCAGGCCCGCCTTGTGGAAACGCTCGACCGTCTCGCGATCGCGCGCCTGGAAGGCCAGGTGGATGTGCGTCGCCGGCTCGCCCGCGTCGATCCACAGCTCGTCGGCGTCCAGGTGGGTGTCGTCCTCATTGAACGGCACGCCGATGGCCTCAAGCACCGCCCGGTAGAAGCGTTTGGTGGCCTCCAGGTCCTTGGCGCGCAGGTGGATGTGGTCGATCAGGCGGCCGCGACGGACTTCCATGGGAGAGCCTCCGGTTTCGGGTCCGAACGCCCTGGACGTGGAATTTGTTGCGACCCGCTTGACCCTCACGCCACGTCAGACCTGACTGATCCGTCCATCGAAAGAGGGAACGGTCCGCGTGAGCGTCTACACGGTCAAACAGATGGCGAAGCTGTCCGGCGTCTCGGTGCGGGCCTTGCATCACTACGACGCCATCGGCCTGCTGCGGCCCCGCGCCGTCGGGGCCAACGGCTATCGCTACTATGACCGCCAGGACTTATTGCGCCTGCAGCAGATCCTGTTCCACCGCGCTTTGGAGACTCCGCTGAAGGACATCCAGGCCGCGCTGGACGATCCGGCCTTCGACCTCGCCGCCGCGCTTCGCGACCATCGCGAACGCCTGGCGGCGCAGGCCGAGCGCTACGCCAGGCTGGTGGACGTCGTGGACCGCACCCTCGCCGACCTCAAAGGAGACGAGACGATGGAAGACAAGCAGATGTTCGTGGGCTTCGACCCGGAGAAGCAGGCCCGGCACGAGGCCGAGCTGGTCGAGCGCTATGGCGACGGCATGGCCGAGAAGATCGCCCACTCGAAAGAAGGCATGAAGAGCTGGGGCAAGGGAGACTGGGCCGGGTTCCAGCAGGAAGGCGTGGCGATCGAGCACGACATGGCCAAGGCGCTGAGCCAAGGCCTGCCGGCCGACAGCGACGCGGTGGCGGCGATCATGCGCCGACACTGGGCCTGGATCGCCAAGTCTTGGAACCGCGAGCCGACCCCGGACGCGTTCACGGGTCTGGGGCGGCTGTACGTGGACAGCCCGGAGTTCACGGCGCGTTACGAGGCGATCGCGCCGGGGCTGACGGAGTATCTGGCCGAAGCGATGCGTGTGTTCGCGGCGAAGCGCTAAACGATCCTCCCCCTCTGGGGGAGGTGGCCCAGAGGGCCGGAGGGGGCTAGCTCGGCATAAGCCGGCGACGCCCCCTCAGTCGGCTTTGCCGACAGCTCCCCCAAAGGGGGAGCATCTATCACCGCCGCCCGAACAGCTTCTCGATATCGGCCAGCTTCAGCTCCACATAGGTCGGGCGGCCGTGGTTGCACTGGCCCGAGTGGGGCGTGGCCTCCATCTCGCGGAGCAGGGCGTTCATCTCGGCGCCGTTCAAGCGGCGGCCGGCGCGGACGCTGCCGTGGCAGGCCATGGTCGAGCAGACCTCTTCCAGCCGTTCCTTCAGGGCCAGGGCCTGGCCGTTCTCGGCCAGGTCGTCGGCGATGTCGCGGACCAGGGCGGCGGCGTCGGTCTTGCCCAGCAGGGCCGGCGTTTCGCGCACCAGCACCGCGCCGGGGCCGAAGCTTTCGAGCACCAGACCCAGCGACGCCAGCTCCTCGGACCGCGCGATCACGCGCTCGGCCTCGGCCGGATCGAGGTCCACCACCTCGGGCAGCAGCAGCGTCTGGCGGGCCACGCCGCCGGTCGCCATCTCGCCCTTCATGCGCTCATAGACGAGACGCTCATGGGCGGCGTGCTGGTCGACGATGACCATGCCGTCGCGGGTCTGGGCGACGATATAGGTCTCGTGCACCTGGGCCCGGGCCGCGCCCAGCGGGAAGTCGACCGGGTCGAACGGCGCGGCGTGGGCGTAGTCCTGCGCCGGACGGTCCTCGAAGGCGACGGAGGTATAGGCCTCGCGCACCACCTCGGCGAGCTCGCCGCCGAACGACGGCTCGACGCGCGCCGACACCTCGTTCAGCCCCGGCAGATCCATCGGTCGCTGCGTCGGCGGCGTCCAGCCGCCCTCGCGCCAGGCCGAGAAGCCGGCGGGCGAGGGACCCGGCTGGTATTGCGGCTGATACCCCGGGAACGGGCTCTGCTGGGCGCGGATGCTGTCCAGGGCCTGGGTCGCCACGGTGGTCGAGGCGCGGTGGCCGGCGCCGGCGAGCGCGTGACGCAGGGCCCCGACGATGAGGCCGCGCACTAGAGCCGGATCGCGGAAGCGCACCTCGGCCTTGGCGGGGTGGACGTTGACGTCGACCTCGGACGTGTCGAGCGTCACGTACAGCGCCGCCGTCGGGTGGCGGTCGCGCGCCAGGAAATCGGCATAGGCGGCGCGAAGCGCGCCTTGCAGCAGGCGGTCACGCACCGGCCGGCCGTTGACGAACAGGTACTGGTGGGCGGCGTTGCCACGGTTGTAGGTCGGAAGCCCCGCGAAGCCCGACAGCCGAACGCCATCGCGCACCTGGTCGATCTCGATGGCGTTGTCCTGGAAGTCGCGGCCCAGCACGGCGGCCAGGCGCGCCAGGCGCCCTTGCGGTCCCGGATGCTCGGCCGGCAGGCGCAGGATGCGGCGGCCGTCGATGTCCAGCGAGAAGCCGACGCTCTCATTGGCCATGGCCTGGCGCTTGAGCTCCTCGGTGATCGCCAGCGACTCGGCGCGCTCGGACTTCATGAACTTCAGGCGCGCGGGCGTGGCGTAGAACAGGTCGCGCACCTCGATCCGCGCCCCGTGCGGACCGGGGAAGGCGGCCGGCGCGACGTCGCCGACGCTGCCGCCCTCGACCAGGATCGAATGGGCGTCGGCCGCGCCCTTGGCCCGCGAGCTGATCGTCAGCCGCGCCACCGAGCCGATCGACGGCAGGGCCTCGCCCCGGAAGCCCATGGTGTGGATGCGCAGCAGGTCCCACAGCCCGTCCTCGTCGGGGGCCAGCTTGGAGGTCGCGTGGCGTTCGATGGCCACGGGGAGTTCCTCGGCCGACAGGCCGCAGCCGTCGTCGGCCACCAGGATGCGGGTCAGGCCGCCGCCGTGGGCCTCGACCTCGATCCGCGTGGCGCCGGCGTCGATGGCGTTGTCGACCAGTTCCTTGATGGCGCTCGCGGGCCGCTCGACCACCTCGCCGGCGGCGATGCGGTTGACGGTTTCGGGCGGCAGGCGACGGATAGGCATGACACGGACTTTCACGAGGCAGGCGGAAGCCCCCAAGCACGGGCAAGCTCCAGCATTGCAACTCCTTAAGTTGACCGACCTGACGTCGATCGGCCAACGAACGAAGACGGACGAGTTTAGCTCGATTCCGCCGCCGTTCGAGGAAGACAGATAGTGACCCTTCGCCGTTTCGCCGCCGCCGGCCTTGCCCTTTCGCTGCTGTGCGGGGGCTCCGCCTTGGCTCAGGCCCAAGCGCAGGGAAAGAACGAGGTCTCGATCCACCAGACCAAGCCGGTCGATCTGACGCCGGTCGACAGCCAGGCCAACCTGGTCGAGGAGCTGATCGTCAATGCCCGCCTGCCGGGTCCCGCCTGGTGGAAGGTCAGCGACGGCGACACCACGGTCTATGTGATGGGCATGCCGGCGTTCACGCCGAACAAGCTGGATTTTGACGACTCGGTGCTGCGTCGCCGGTTGGACGGGGCCAATGTGCTGATCATTGGCCAGCAGCCCGAGGTGCGAATCCTGAGCCTGCTGGCCCTGATCCCCGGCAAGGGCAAACAGTTCAAGATGGCCACGCCGATGCGCGACACCCTGCCGCCCGACCTGCGCGCGCGCCTGGAGGCGCAGCTGAAGGCCCGGGGCAAGCCGCTCGCCGAGTATGACGATCTCAAGCCGGCCCTGGCGGGCTTCGTTGTCGCCAACAGCCGGGGTGGCGATGGCGTCTCGATTTCCCTGGGCAAGTTCACCGACCGCATCCGCGACCTGGCCAAAAGCAAGCAGGTCGCCGTCCAGCCGCACGTCAAGAAGCTGGACGACTACGATCTGATCGGCATGGTCAAGTCGCTGGCCGAGGCGCCCCAGCCGCTGCAGGCGCTGTGCCTGGATGCGGGCCTGAGGGAGGCCGAGAATGGCCTGGCCGGCGTTCGCGAGATCGCTGAGCAGTGGGCCGAGGGCCAGGTGCGCCAGGTGGTCTCGGCCGAGCGTGGCTATCAGCGCTGCCTGGCCTCAACGCCCTGGATCGCCCACCAGTTCAAGGAGGGCCAAGACGACGCCGTCGGCGCCATCACCACGGCTCTGAAGAAGCCCGGCAAGGCCGTGGCGGTGATCGAGCTGCGTTCGCTGCTGGCCCAGGACGGGGTGCTGGATCAGCTGCGCGCCAAGGGCTTCACCGTGGTCACCCCGGGGGATTGACGCGCGCCGCACAACCGCCGAGCTTGACTAGAGGTTGAGTGGAGGGGCGGATGAAAGCGGCTTTGATGGCGGCGATGGCGATCCTGGCGGCGCCGCTGGCGGCCGCCGCCCAGAGCGGACCGACCATGGTCGAGGCGTTGGTCGTCAATGCCCGCACCCCCGGACCGGCCTGGTGGAGCGTCTCGAAGGGCGACGCCAAGGTCTGGGTCCTGGGCTTGATGCGCGTAGGCTTCAAAGGCGACGATCGCTGGGACAGCGGCGTCTTCGAGCGTCGCTTGGGGCGCGGCGGCCGGCTGATCTACGCGGATGCGAACCCGACCGTCCGCATTTCCCCGGACGACACGACGACGAGCCGGCCCTGGGTCGATCGCCTGGCGCCGGACGACTACAACTATTTCGCGGAGGCTGTGCGCATCGCGCGCGCCGACCCCGCCAGTATCGGTTCGATGAAGCCGGATGCGGCGGCGTTCTCGATGAATTATACGGCCAACCCGCCGAGATTTGACCCTACGCTGCGCCTGCTGACCCACGCCCGGAAGCTGGACGCCAAGGTTTCGCTCGTCGGCGAAAGCCTGATCCCGGCCTTCCGTCTGTCCATGCGGGATGCGAGGTCGGACGACTTCACCTGCCTGAACTCGATCTCCCGGAAGATCGTGGAGCGCGATAAGGACCGCGCCAAGGCCGAGGCCTGGATGCGGGGGGATGTGCGCCAGCTTGTCCTCGGCCGCATGGCCTACAATCCGTGCCAGACCGGCCAGCCCAAGATGGACGCGGCCCGGCGACGTCAGGACGACGCTCTGGCCGAAGCCATCGCCAAGACCCTGGACGAGGGGCAGAACGCGGTCGCCCTGGTCGATCTCATGCCCCTGCTGCGCCAGGAAGGGGTGCTGGATCGGCTCCGGACCCGCGGCTACGTCATCCGCACGCCGGCCCAGCTGGACGAGGACTGAAACGCAAACGGCCCGGAACCGCGAGGTCCCGGGCCGTTCGATCGTCTTAAGGTCTCAACGCGCCTTAGAGGCCCGGCAGCTTGATGCCGGTCTTCTTGTCGCGGCTGATGACCACGCCACCCGTGCCCACCAGCTTCTTCAGGCGGGCTTCCTCGGCGGCGGCGTCGACCTCGGCCGGGGCGTTGGCGCCGGTCTGGGCGGCGGTGGCCACGTCGGTGGTCTTCTGACCCTTCTTCCAGAACATCACCTTGCTGGCGAAGCTCTCGTCCTTGTGGGCCAGGTCGCCGTTCTCGTCGTCGACCACGAAGCGGATCAGCGGATCGGCCTTGTCGTTGCCGGCGCGCGCGACCAGCAGCTTTTCACCTTCCGAACGGCCGGCGGCGTTGCTCTGGCCGATCAGGGCGGCGCGGGCGGCGCTTTCCGGCTGCAGTTCCTGCGGACGCGGCTCGCCGGGCGCCGGCGGGCGCAGGGCGTAGTCCGGCGGCACGGCCAGCGGGGCCTTGCTGACGACGCGGAATTCGTCGGGAACCACCTTGTTCATGCCCAGGGCTTTCTGGGTCGAGGTGCAGCCGGCCATGCCAATCGCGGCAATGGCGGTCAGGGCGCTCACGGTCGCGACCCGATTGAAACTCATCAAACCATGCTCCAGCAGGCCGACCCCCGGCCCAAATTTTGGACGCTCTCGATACGACATCCTCGCCCGGGCGCCAATCTCCCACGCGAATGCGGCGTCAATCGGCCCTAAATCACTCGGCGGGTTCCGCCAGTTTCTTCTCGCCGTACAGGAAACTGTCGATCAGCAGCAGGGCCACGCCGATGTTGATCCCGGAGTCGGCGACGTTGAAAACCCACGGGAAGTTCAGGCGCGAGACGTCGATGAAGTCGACGACATAGCCGTACAGCACCCGGTCGATCAGGTTGTTGCCGATCGCCGCGCCGATGATCATGCCCACGCCGATGGCCGGCAGCAGCTTGGCCGACTTGCGGGCCCACCACGACAGGCCGACCACCACGAGAATCGAAAAGCCGATCAGCAGCCACCGGCCCCAGTCATGGTCCTTCAGCAGGCCAAAGCTCATGCCGTAGTTATGGACCATGGTCAGGTAGAGAGGGCCGACGGCGTGCACCGACGCGCCTTGCTCGCGGCCGAGGAGGCCCAGGACCCAGAGCTTGGAGATCTGGTCCAGGATCAAGGTGGCGGCGGCGACGGCGTAGGCGGTCCAGCCGAGGCGGGTGATTTTCAAGGCCTTCTCCGTTCTTCCCTCCCCCTTGATGGGGGAGGGTAGGGTGG